>JAGXAV010000015.1 GCA_018971455.1 Rhodospirillales bacterium | reverse complement strand
CGGCCTGACGACGTACCGCCAGCCCTATACGCCGGTGACCTTCGGCGCCTTCGCCGGCGCCGCGCGGGGCGAGATGTTTGACCCGGTCCGCCGGACGCCGATCCATGACTGGGCGGCGGAGCGCGGGGCCGCCTTCGAGGATGTCGGGCTGTGGAAGCGCGCCTGGTATTTTCCGCGATCCGGCGAGGACATGGCCGCGGCGGTGGCGCGCGAATGCAGGGCGACGCGCGCGGGGGTCGGCCTGTTCGACGGCTCGACGCTCGGCAAGATCGAAATCGTCGGCCCGGACGCGGCGCAATTTCTCGAGCGGCTCTACACCAATCCCTGGAGCCGGCTCCAGGTGGGAAGCTGCCGCTATGGGCTGATGCTCAACGAGCAGGGCTTCATCATGGATGACGGCGTCATCGCGCGGCTGGCCGCCGACCGCTTCCACGTGACGACGACGACCGGCGGCGCGGCGCGCGTGCTGCACCACATGGAGGATTACCTGCAGACCGAGTTCACCGACCTCAAGGCATGGCTGACCTCGACGACCGAGCAATGGGCCGTCATCGCGGTGCAGGGGCCGAAGGCGCGCGCGCTCATCGCGCCGTTCGTCGAGGGCATCGATCTCTCCCGCGAGGCCATGCCGCATATGAGTGTGCGCGAGGGGAGCATCCTCGGCGTTGCGACACGGTTGATGCGCGTCAGCTTCACCGGCGAGCTGGGGTTCGAGATCAACGTTCCGCCGGATGCCGCGCGCTCCGTGTGGGAAGCGCTGTGGCAGGCGGGCGAGGCGCACGGCATCGTCGCCTACGGCACCGAGGCGATGCACGTGATGCGGGCGGAAAAGGGCTACATCATCGTCGGTCAGGACACCGATGGCACGGTGACGCCGGCCGATGCCGGGCTCGACTGGGCCATCGGCAAGCGGAAGCCGGATTTCGTCGGCAAACGCTCGCTGACCCGGCCCGACATGGTGGGGACCGACCGCAAGCAGCTCGTCGGGCTGCTGACGGACGCGCCGGAGGCGGTTCCCGACGTGGGCGCGCAGGTGCTCGCGACCGCAAACCCCGCCATGGGGGCGCATGCGCTCGGCCACGTCACCTCGTCCTACCGCAGCCCGGCGCTCGATCGCTCGATCGCGCTTGCGATGATCGAGGGCGGGCGAGCGCGGATGGGCCAGACGGTGTTCATTCCCGCCATGACCGGCGCCGCGAAGACCGGTGGGGCCGCCGGCGACATTCTTCGCGCGACGGTGACCGACAGCGTGTTCTTCGACAAGAGGGGGGAGCGCCTCGATGCCTAGCCCGCCCTCCACCACCGCGGTCGCGCGGCGCGGCCCGCTCGACGGCCAGCGCCTGCCGGGTGGCGCAAGCTTCACGCTCGGCCTCGCGCCGGCCGCCGCGCGCTTCATTCTGCGCGGCGACGCGGCGGCGCGCACCGCCGCGGGTGCCGCCTTCGGCGTGGCACTGCCGGCGAGGCTCGGCCCCGCCGGCAGCGGTGCCGCGAGGGCGGCGCTGTGGCTCGGGCCCGATGAATGGCTGCTGGTCGGCGAGGGCGAGCCGCCGGCGGATTTGGAGCGCGGCCTGGTCGCGGCGCTCAGCATGCATCCGCACAGCCTGGTGGATGTGTCGCAGCGTCAGATCGGCCTCGACCTCGCGGGGCCGCTGGCGGCGCGGGCGCTCAATGCCGGCTGCCCGCTCGATCTGCGCGACCAGGCCTTCCCGGTCGGCATGGCGAGCCGCACCCTGTTCGCCAAGAGCGAGATCGTGCTCTGGCGGCGGGGGGCGCTGCGCTATCACGTCGAGGTGGGGCGCTCCTTCGCCCAGTATGTCGTGAACCATCTCGACGAGGCGGCGCGCCGCGCGCCGCCGCTCTGACGGACCCGCGCATGATCAGTGTTTTCGACCTGTTCAAGATCGGCCTCGGGCCGTCCTCGTCGCATACTGTCGGGCCGATGATCGCGGCGGGTGCGTTCCGCGAGGCTCTGCTCGCCGCGGGCCTGGCGGACCGCACGGCGCGCCTCGAAACCACGCTCTACGGATCGCTCGCCTGGACCGGGCGCGGCCACGCGACCGACATGGCGACCACGCTTGGCCTGATGGGCGCCGCACCCGATACGCTCGACCCCGACCGGGCGGACGTGCTGTGGGCGGGCGCGCGCGGCGGCGAACCGATCCGGCTTGGTGATGCGCGCATTCCCTTCGACGCCGCGCGCGACATCATCCTCGACACCACGACGCGCCCGCCGCAGCACCCCAACACGCTGGCCTTCCGTGCGCTGGACGCAGACGGCGGCGCGATCTTCGCGCAGCGATGGCTGTCGATCGGCGGCGGGTTCGTCCTGCGCGA
The DNA here is from genome assembly GCA_018971455.1 of Rhodospirillales bacterium. Lineage (GTDB taxonomy): Bacteria > Pseudomonadota > Alphaproteobacteria > Acetobacterales > Acetobacteraceae > REEB85. The sequence continues at coordinate 11,331 of JAGXAV010000015.1, read as the reverse complement.
GGGGGGCACGGCGGGCCCGGCCGCGACGGCCGCGAGCGTGCCCTATCGCTTTGCCAACAGCCTCGACCTGCTGCAGGCCGGCGCGCGCAGCGGGCGCACCATCGCCGAGATGACGTTCGCCAATGAGTGCGCGTGGCGGCCGGCGGAGGAGGTTGGCGCGTATCTGACGCGCGTGCGCGAGGCGATGTTCGCCTGCCTCGACCGGGGCCTCGGGCGCAGCGGCGAATTGCCCGGCGGGCTGAAGGTCAAACGCCGCGCGGCGGGCATCTTCGCCCAGCTCCAGGCCGAGCGCGGCTCGAACGCGCGCACCGAGCATGCGGTGATGGATTTCCTCTCGGTCTATGCGATGGCGGTCAATGAGGAGAATGCCGCCGGCGGGCGCGTGGTGACGGCGCCGACCAATGGCGCGGCGGGCGTGATGCCGGCGGTGCTGCGCTATTACCGCGACCATGTGCGCGATGCGAGCGCGGAGGGGATCGACGTCTTTCTGCTGACGGCGACGGCGATCGGCGCGCTCTTCAAGATGAATGCCTCGATCTCGGGCGCCGAGGTTGGCTGCCAGGGCGAGGTCGGTGTTGCGTCCTCGATGGCCGCGGCCGGGCTGTGCGCCGCCCTCGGCGGGAGCAACGAGCAGATCGAGAACGCGGCGGAGATCGCCATGGAGCACCATCTCGGCATGACCTGCGACCCGATTGGCGGCCTGGTTCAGATCCCCTGCATCGAGCGCAATGCCTTCGGCGCCGTGAAGGCCGTCAATGCCGCATCGCTGGCCCTGCGCGGTGACGGCTCGCACCGCGTCAGTCTCGATTCCGTCATCGCCACGATGCGCGAGACCGGGCGCGACATGAGCCACAAATACAAGGAGACCTCGCTCGGTGGCCTTGCCGTCAACTGGGTGGAGTGCTGAGGGCGACGGCTCCGGCCACCTTGGCGCCGAACGCCTCCGTGCCCGTCGTGCCGCCAAGGTCGCGCGTGCGCGAGGCGCGGCCCGCAATACCGCGTCCACCGCCTGTTCGATCGCCGTGCCCGCCGCCGTTAGTGCCGGCACGCCCCGCTGCTCGGCTCGCCCGCGCCGCGCGCATGACCGCCCGGCTGCGGCGAACCGCCGGCCACCGCACCGTTGGAATGTTCGGCCGCCGCGTTAGACGGTCCGCCGCGGATACCGGCCGTGCCGTGCGATCCTGTCGAGATCGGCGCGCAGGCCCATCGGGCCAGGTTCAAAGAGGCGCTGATCCATGAGCTTGAGATCGGAACTCACCTCGGGCCGGAATGCCATCCGGTCGAGAATGTCGCGTTCAAGATTGATGCCAGGTGCAATCTCGATCAGTTCCAGCCTGCCGCCGCGGGACCGAAACACCCCGCGTTCCGTGACGAACAATGCGATTCGCCCCTCCGTTTCCGCGAGCTGTGCATTGTAACAAACCTGCTCGATCCGGCTCACGAATTTGCTGTGCCGACCTTCCGAGATGATTTGCAACGCGCCGTTGCCGCAGGCGACCTGCAACCCTCCGGCGCTGAAGGTGCCGCTGAACACGACCTTGCGGGCATTCTGGCTGATGTTGATGAAGCCGCCGATCCCGACGATCTTCGAGGCGAATCGGCTGATATTCACATTGCCCGCGGGGTCGACTTCGGCCGCGGAGAGAAAAGCAACATCGAGGCCGCCGCCATCATAGAAATCGAACTGGTATGGCTGATCTACCATCGCGTCGTAATTCTGCGCGGCACCCGAGTCCGGGCCCGTCAGCGGCGCGCCGCCGATGAAGCCCTGCTCGTTCGTCAGAACGATCAGATCGAGAATGCCCTCCTCCGCCGCGATCGCCGAGATGCCGGTGCTGATGCCCGCACCAAGATTGCAGATCGCGCCGGGAACGAGTTCCATCGCCGCGCGGCGGGCGATGATCTTGCGATGATCGAATTCCAACCGGCGAAACCCTTCCGTCGGCACCCTGAGTTCGCCCGCATAGCTTGGGTTGTGGTCGGTATGGTAGGTCTGCCGCTGTGCCGGATCGACCACGATATAATCGACGAGAATGCCGGGAATTTTCACGAGGCGCGGCGGCAGCGTGCCCCGGCGCGCAAGCCGCTTCACCTGGACGACGACGGCGGCTCCCTGGCGGCGCGCTGCCTGCGCGCAGGATATCATTTCGCAGGGCACGGCCTCGTGTTCCATGGTGACGTTGCCATCCTCATCCGCGGTGGTTCCGCGCAGGAACACGACATCGAGCGGAAACGGCTTGAAGCGAAGCCATTCCTCGCCGTCGATCTCCATCAGCTCGACGAGATCCTCGCGCGCGCTGGCACTCTGCCGGCCGCCGCCGTGGCGAGGGTCGACGAAAGTGTGCAGGCCCGTTCGCGTGATCAAGCCCGGGCGGCCCGCCGCCATGTCACGCATGATCTGCGACAGCACGCCTTGCGGCAGCGTATAGGATTCGAAGGCATCGCGCAGCGCCAGGTCGATCAGCGGCGGGCTGTCGATCAGGGCGCTCGTGATACTGCGGCGCAGCATGCCCGGATGCGCAAAGCGCGCGGCGCCCTTGGTCACGCGGTCGCCCAGGCCCACAACATGGATCAGGCAGAGGTCGCGCGGTTGCCCGGATTGCAGGAAACGCGCCTCGACCGCCTCCAGGATCCGCTCAGGCACCGCGTGGCCGCCACCGGAGCCGCTGACCAGGATATTGTCGCCGGGCTGGACCAGTGCCGCGGCCTGTTCGGCTGTGATGACCTGCATGGGGCGGGATCCTTCGCGTGTGCAACCGGTTACATATGCGGCCGGATGGCATCAAGCCAGCCCAAAGAATGCTTGACATGGGGCGAGGCAGCCCGAAGTGTAACCGCCAAGCAATGCGGGCCTGGGAGAGGGCGCCGGACGGGGCGGGTCCATGCGGCATGGACGAAGCGGTGGTCACGGGCGCGACATGGCTGCCCGGTCACCACCGGGGAGCGGCGGCTCGGCGCTACGATAACGCAATGAACACCTGCCGAGGAGGCATGCGCGGATGCAGTCGGGGTTGGATTATGTCGAGGTCGGGCAGCACTATACGTTCGCCAAGACCGTCGGGGAGACCGATGTCACGCTTTTCGCGGGAATCACCGGGGATTTCAGCGACACGCATGTGAACGACCAGTACATGAAGACCAAGTCGAATCTCGGCGGGCGCATCGCGCACGGCGCGCTCATCGTCGGCTTCATGTCCACCGTCTCGACGATCAGCATCGCCCATGTGATCCATCGGGAGGGGCTGGCCGACTTCCCGGTTTCCGCCGGCTATGACAAGATCCGGTTCCTGAAGCCGGTCCGGTTCGGCGATACGGTGACGGTGCATTATCGTGTCGTGGAGGTGGACAAGCAGCGTGGCCGCAGCCTCGCCGACATGGAGGCCGTCAACCAGCACGACGAAATCGTCGCGGTGGGCCGCCACGTGATGCGCTGGGCGAAGAAATTGACGGCGGAAAGCTGATGACATTGCTCGGAGCCGGCGTGCTCGCCATCTGGAACGATATCGCGCCCGGCGAGGATGCGGAATTCGCGGCCTGGCATGTGCGAGAGCATATTCCGGAGCGAATCTCCGTCCCTGGCTTTCTGCGCGCGCGGCGCTACGGGGCGATCGAGGGCTCGCCGGCCTATTTCAATTTCTACGAGACCGTATCGCCCGCCGTTCTCAAATCGCCCGCTTATCTGGCGCGCCTGAACGATCCGACACCATGGACCCGCCGCGTCATCGCGCAGTTCCGCAACACCAGCCGGACCGTCTGCGATGTCGCCCTGAGCCTCGGCGCGGGTGAGGGGGGGGCCATCGAAACGATCCGGCTTGAATCCGCCATCGCCGATCCTGCCGGCTACCAGGGGGCGATGGAGGCGGGTGTGCTGCGAAAGCTGCTGGCCGCACCCGGGATCACGGCGGCGCACCTGCTGCGGGGGCGTCCCGCGGACAGCGCGACGGGGACGGCGGAGACGGCGCTGCGGCAGGGACGGGACGAGGTTGCGGACTGGATCCTTCTGTTCGAGGCCATCGATGCCGCCTCGCTGCGCCAGGCGCGCGAGGGGGCGGCGTCGGATGCGGCCCTGATGCAGGCCGGAACCAGGCCCGGCAGCCGGCGCGGGATCTATGCGCTCCAGCTCAGCCTGGCGGCCGGCGGGGCGACATAGGGGCCGGACGGCGGGACCGGCTCCGCGTCGCGCGCCGCGACGGCATGGCACCCTGTCATCGGCTGGCGCGGGGTGCCGGACCGGAGGACGATCGCTCGATGATCTCCACCTCGCATTCGAGCGCGGTCGAGGGCTGACGGCCGGCGAGCAGGTCCACGACATAGGCCGCGGCGACGCGGCCGACCTCGTCGCTGCGAACCCGCAGCGTGGTGATCGGCACCGGCAGCTCCTGCATGATCTCGATGTCGTCGTAGCCGACGATCGACATCTCGTCCGGCAGCGCGATCCCGCGCCGCGTGGCTTCCAGCACGGCGCCGACGGCGAGATAGGCGTTGCCGCAGATGATGGCGGTGGGCCAGGGGCGTTTCTCGATGATCCGTTCGAACAGCGCCCGCCCTTCGGCAATGCTCCAGCGCCCCTCGACAAAATGCTGCGGACGGACGGACAGGCCCTCTTCCGACAAGGCGGCGCGAACCCCTTCCAGGCGCGCGGCCGCGCGGTCGTTGTTGCGCGACGATTGCGCGATGAGGCCGAAACGGCGATGCCCGAGGCGAAGAAGATAGCGCGTCAGGCTGTGCATCGCGCGCCGGTTGTCCGGCCCGACGGAGTGGTGTCGCCATTCGGGGTCGTGGTTGAACGTCTTCACATAGGGCACGCCGCGGCGCTCGAGCAGGTCGATGGTTTGCGGATCATGGGCGTTCCCGACGAGCACGACCGCATCGACGCCGCGCTCGACGAACTGGCGGACCAGCAGGTGCTCGTGCGCCAGGTCGTAATGCGAGCATGCCAGCAGCAGCGCATAGCCGTGTCCCGTCAGCTCCCCCTGAAGCGCTTCCGCGGCCCGCGCGAAATCGCCGTGAGACAGCGTTGGGAAGACGGCACCGATCGCGCCGCTGCGGCGGGTCGCGAGCGCCCGGGCGGCGGCGTCCGGCACCCAGGCCAGCCTGGCGGAGGCTGCCGCCACGCGCTCACGCAACGCGGCGGAAACCCGCTCCGGCGCGTTCAGGGCGCGCGATACCGTCGCCGTGGATACGCCGGCCATCCGCGCGACATCGCGCAGGCCGACGGTTCGGCGTTGCCGTTCGTGGCCGTCGGCGGCGGGCGGCGGCCCCGTGGCGGACTTCGATCTCATCTCCACTCCATGGCTGCTTCTTGCCACGGCGCTCATCGTTCCGGCCAGCCGAATATCGGGCATCGCCGCCGATCCGCCGCCCCGTACATCCGCATGCCAGCCTGATCCCGTTGCGGTTTTCCTCGTCGCTGGTCCTGTTTGAAAACGCTTACATTATGAGGCAAGGTGGCATTCCGTCAGGGTCGTAGTGTGTTGGGGAAGGAATGGGGCGATGCAGCCACTGAAAGTCGCGATTATCGGGTGTGGATGGGTCGCCGGCACGCAGGCGAGGGAGGGATTCGGCGCGCTCGCGAACCTGTTCGAGCTGGTGGCCTGTTGCGACAGCGTGGCGGAGCGGGCGCAGGCTTTCGCGGCCGAGCATGGGATCCCTCACTGGAAGACCGATCTCGATGCGGTTCTTGCCATGCCGGATATCGACGTGGTCAGCATTTGCACGCCGCCAATGCTGCATCACGCCATGGCCATTTCCGTGCTGGCGGCCGGCAAGCATGCCATTTGCGAAAAGCCCTTCACGAGCTCACTCGCCCTGCTCGACGATATCAGGGCGGCGGAGGCGCGGTCGCGCGGCCGGATCATGCCCATCTTCCAGTATCGGTTCGGACAGGGCATCTGGAACATCCGTCACCTGATTCACTCCGGCCTGCTCGGAAAACTCTATGTCTCCTCGGCGGAAACCGCCTGGCGGCGCGGCCCGGATTATTACCGCGTTCCCTGGCGCGGAAAATTCGCGAGCGAACTCGGCGGCGTCCTCCTGACGCAATCGATCCACATTCACGACCTTCTGCTCTGGCTCATCGGACCGGTCCGCGCTGTCAGTGCCTTCAAGACGACGCGGGTGAATCCGGTGGAAGTCGAGGATTGCGCCGTGGCGAGCCTGCAACTCGCCGACGGCTCGCTCGCCTCGCTCACCGCGACACTGGGGTCGGTACGGCCCGCCACACGGTTGCGCCTCTGCTTCGAGAACGCCGTCATCGAGCGGATGGCCTACGATTCCGACGCCATTCGGCCAGGCCAGGAACCATGGACCGTGACGCCGCGCGACGAGTCGCTTGGCGCACAGCTCGCCGCACAGATGCGGGGCGCATCGCAAATCGGGTCGGGCTTTGCGGGCCAGTTCGCCCTTTTCCACCAGGCGCTGAGGGAGGGGCTGCCATTTCCCGTGACCCTCGATGATGCGCGCGCCTCCCTCGAGCTCATCACCGCCATCTTCCGTGCGCAGGAGACCGGCGCGGTCGTCCACCTGCCGATCGACGCGGCGTCGCCGGGCTATGACGGGTGGGTGCCGTCCGCGCGATGAGGTCCGCGCCGCCGGTTCTCCACGATGTCGCGCCGGCGCAATGGCGGGACATGAACAGCCATATGAATATCGCCTACTACACGATCCTCATCACGCGCTTCCTTGATATGCTCACGGAATGGGGCGATTTCGGAGCCGCGTACCGCGAGGCCTCCGGCGCGTCGCTGTTCATTGCCGAGATGCGCACCCTTTATCGCCGCAGCTTCGCGAGGGCGAACACGTGCATGTGACCGGTGCCTTCACCGGTGCCACGGCAAAACGGCTTGACGCCGCCTGCACCATCCATGCGGGGGATGCGCTCGCGGCCGAGGCGCAAATCGTCTTCGTCAATGTCGATCTGACGACGCGCCGATCCCGTGCCTTCACCGCCCAGGCGCTTGAGCGCGCCTGCAACGTGATCGCAACGCCCTGACGAAACCGGGGCGGGGCCGGCGCCCCGCCCCGTGCATCACGACGCCGCGCGCAGCCCGCCGGAGCGCGGATCGGGAAGAAACTCGGCGCCGAGCAGGCCGAACTTCTCGATCACGCGATCGATATCCGCGCGATCCTTGTCCGTGATGGCCGGCTGCGGCGCGCGCGCCGCCATATCGGGGATCACGCCCTGCCGCATCAGCACGTACTTCATGCGGACGCGATAGTCGCGCAGCGGCGGCCTCCAGCAGACCCGCGCCAGCGGCCCGAGCCGGTTCCAGATGCCGTAGGCCTCGGTGATCTTCCCGGCCGATGCGAGATCGTACATCCGCACAAGCTGGGCCGTGGCCGTGCCGGCAAATCCGATCAACGCGCCGGCACATCCCATCAGCATCGCTTCGAGGATGAACGTGTCATTGCCCGTCAGCACCTTGATGTTTGTCGGCTCCGCCTCCTCCAGCAGTTCCGCGGTGCGATCGACATCGAATGCCGCGTCCTTGATCGCCACCAGCCGGTCGATCTTCGCCAGCGCCGCGATCGTGCCGTGCGGATAGGCGGCGTTCGCCGTCTGGAAGGCGAGGACGGGAACATCGACCGCCTCGGCGATGGCGGCATGCCAGTCCGCGATCATCGAGACCGGCACCGGCTTGGCGACGAAGGTCGGCAGAGCCGGGAACACGACGATCCCCTGCGCCCCGGCATCGACCACGCGCCGTGCCACGTCCCGCGCGCCGGCGGTGTAGGTCGAGAGAACGCCCGAGATGACCTGGCAGCTCCCCGCGACGGCGGCGCGCGTGCGGCGGATCACCTCGACCTGCTCGGCGGGGTCGAGCGAGCCCCCCTCACTCGCCGCCATGTTCATCGCAATGGCGCGTACGCCGCCGGCCGCCACCCGGGCCATGTAGCGATCGAGCGTGTCCCAGTCCGCCGCGCCATCGGCTTTGAACGGCATCACCGGGGCCGCGATCACGCCTGAGTTCAGAGCTGCCTGCATGCTTCCCCCCTTTGCCACGCGATCCTCAGCGTGGACTAAGCACCGATTCAACGCGGCGGTCAATAAGCGCTTACATTTTGCGGCTGACGCAGCTGCCCCGCCTGCCGCGCGGCAAACTCCAGGCCCAACCGGCAGAAGGCAGATGGCGAGAGCCGGCCTCGTTGACCGATTCATCGGAGCCGGGTAGATAAATAGAAAGCGATTTCATTGGAGGCCCCGCCTGCCGGGCCCACGACGGAAGGAAGCGCGCGTGCTCCCACACAACCGGCGCGACATTGAAGCGGCTGCCGCCTGACGCCCCATGAGCACGCATTTCGACACGATCATCGTGGGCGGCGGCTCCGCCGGCGCCGTCCTCGCCAATCGTCTTTCGGCGCGCAGCGGGCATCGGGTGCTGCTGATCGAGGCCGGCGAGGACACGCCCGACGGCGCCATCCCCGCGGCCATTCTCGACAGCTTTCCAGGCACGGCCTACCTCAATCCCCGCTTCACCTGGAACGAGCTCGAGGTCACGACCGAGACGATTCCGCATAACCGCCCGGATGTGCGCCCGCGCCTGCGCAAATACGAGCAGGCCCGTGTCCTCGGCGGCGGATCGTCGATCAACGGCCAGCTTGCCAATCGCGGAAATCCGGCCGACTACGACGAATGGGAGGCGCGTGGAGCCACCGGCTGGAACTGGGGCAGCGTTCTTCCCTACTTCCGCAAGCTCGAGCGTGACGTGGATTTCGACGGGCCGCTGCACGGAAAGGACGGCCCGATCCCCGTCTCGCGCATCTTTCCGGATCGCTGGCCAGGGCACGCGCTGGCCATGGGAAAGGCGCTGGCCGCCGTCGGGCTTCCATATCTCGCGGATCAGAACGGCTCGTTCGATGACGGGCATTTCCCGATTCCAATCTCGAACGTGAACGACCACCGCGTTTCCACCGCGATGGCGTATCTCGACCCGGCAACGCGCGCGCGCGCCAACCTCACCGTGCTCACCCTGGCGCGCGCAACCGGCCTGCAATTCGAGGGGACGCGCTGCACCGGCGTCACGGTTCTGACCGAGGGCCGGATCGTCCCGTTCACCGCCGGCGAGGTGATCCTGAGCTGCGGCGCCATCCAGTCACCGGCATTGCTGCTGCGCGCCGGCATCGGCCCCGCGGCCGAGCTTCGCGCGCTCGGGATCGACGTGCTGGCGGATCGTCCGGGTGTCGGCCGCGGTCTGATGGACCACCCTTCGGTGGCGGTGGCCGCCTTCGTGCTTCCCCATGCGCGGATCAACGGCCGCACCCGGCGGCACCTTCTGCTCGGCCTGCGGTTCTCGTCAGACCTTGAGGGCGCCCCCGCGGGAGACATGGCGGCGACCATCGCGACCAAATCCGCCTGGCATTCCGTGGGCGACCAGATCGCCTCGATCAATATCTGGGTCAACAAGACCTATTCCGAGGCGGGGCGCGTCCGCCTCAACTCCTCGGACTGGCATGACGTGCCGCGCGTGGATTTCAACCTGCTCGCCGATCGCCGCGACCTCGAGCGCCTGGCGGGCGCTGTCCGGCGCTTCGCGAGGCTGCTCGAGCGCCCCGAGCTTCGCGGCGTCGTCGCCGATCCATTTCCGGCCAGCTACAGCGACAAGGTGCGCCAGGTGGCCGCGATCACGCTCAAGAACCGCGTGCTCACGACGATCCTCGCGCGCCTGCTCGACGGCCCGGCGGCACTCCGCCACTTTCTCATCGGCAAGCTCATCCTCGAAGGGCCGCCGCTCGCCACCCTGCTGGGCGATGACGAGGCCCTGGAAGCCTTCATAAGGCGCGCGACCGTCGGCGTCTGGCATGCCTCGTGTTCCTGCCGCATGGGCCGGGACGATGATCCGATGGCGGTCACCACGCCGGCCGGACAGGTGCGCGGTGTCGAGGGCCTGCGCGTCGTCGACGCCTCGATCTTCCCGGTCATTCCCTGCGCGAACATCAATCTCTCGACGGTCATGGTCGCCGAACGGATCGCCGACGAGATCCTGCGGCCAGCTTGAGGCGCTCAGCGCTGGGCCGGCGGCGCCGTGCTGCCGCGAATGATCAGCTTTGCCTCGAGCAGGGGCGGCAACTCGTTCACCCCGTCCTCGAGCACGCGCAGGATGTGGCGGGCGATCTCTTCGCCCATTTCGCGGCTCGGCACCCGGATCGTCGTCAGCGGCGGGTCGAGATGCGCCGACATCTCGGTGTCGTCAAAGCCCACGACGCTGAGGTCGCCCGGCACCGAGATGCCGCGCGCCCGCGCCTCGATGAGCGCGCCGCTCGCCAGATAATCATTGGCGCAGATCAGGGCCGTGGGGCGCGACCCGTCCGCGGCGAGGATCGTCCGCATGCCGCCGCGCCCCCCCTCGATCGCCCGGCTGTCCGCCCGGGTGAAGTGCTGCGGCCGTATCGCGATCCCGGCCTGGGCTAGCCGGTCCCGCGCCCCTGCGATGCGCTGCTGAATCCGGTCATTCATCTGGTCGGGCGGCGCGATCATCGCGAAGTTGAGGTGGCCGAGCTGCAGCAGGTGGTCGGTGATGCGGAAGGCCGCATCGTAATTGTCGAACCCGATACATGGCCGCCCGGTGTTCTTGGTGGTGGTGTAGGTGATGACATGCGCGGTGTTGCGGCTGTCGAGCATGTCGTACAGCTCCTGCGGCTGGGCCTCGCCCACCAGCACCAGGAATTCCACACCCTGCTCCACCATCTTGAAGCCCTGCTGGATGCGCAGCTCCGCCGAATTGTCGACGCACCCGATGAACAGCGTGTACCGCGCCTTGCTGAGCTCGCGTTGCAGCGTATCCACCAGGAGCGCGAAGTTCTGATGACCCAGGGTCGGGATCAGGGCGCCGACCGTCCGGGTCCGCAGCGACGCGAGCGCCTTGGCCGGCCCGTTCGGCACCCAATTGAGTTCACGAACCGCCGCCATCACGCGCTCGCGCAGCGTCTCGGAAACGAGGTCCGGCGTGTTGAGGGCGCGCGAAACCGAAGCCGTCGACACCCCGGCCAGGCGGGCGACGTCGTCCAGCTTGACGGTGGCCGCGGTCGTCTTGCGGGCGCGCCGCCGCTGGGCACCTCCCGCCGGAGAGGGGGCTGCGGGTCCTGACGGTGTGGGTGCGCTCTTGGGTGGGTTCATTGTGGCAATCTATGGATTTCGGAGCGCGCCTGCTAGTCCGGCGGTGTAAGCTATTACGCCGCCCCGCGTGCGCCGCCAAGACGGAGAAAATTGCCAATTTCCGCCAGAATTGCAAGGGGTAGAAATACCTTGTGGCAGAGTGCTTGACACTGACCGTAAGCGATTTCATCTTGGCCGCGTCGTCCGGGGAGGAAGCATGCCTGACCACACGGCAGGAG
>JAGXAV010000450.1 GCA_018971455.1 Rhodospirillales bacterium | reverse complement strand
AGATCCTCGCCCGCCGCCCGGTGCGCCGCCCCGAAATACCGCCCCGCCAGCACCGCGAGGCGCAGCGGAGCGGCGGCGGCGGCGCGGGCGGGCTCGGCGGCCGGGCTGGCGCGAGTGGCCTCAGCCGGCGCTGTCGCCGATTCCATGACCCGCGCGCATCCCGGCCGCCCCTGGTCCGATCAGGATTTCTGCGGAATGCGCGCCACCATGCGCATGCTGGTGGTGAGCTCTTCCATCTGCAGCCACGGGCGCATGTAGGCGACCGCGTTGTACGAACCCGGCTTGCCCGGGATCTCCTTCACCTCGACGCGGGCCTCGCGCAGCGGATAGCGGGCCTTCATCTCGGGGCCGACATTCTCATTGGTGTTGACGTAGTTGTTGATCCAGCGATTGAGCCAGTTCTCGCAGTCCGAAGCTTCCATGAAGCTGCCGATCTTGTCGCGCGCCATCACCTTGAGGAAATGGGCGAAGCGGCTGGTCGCCATGATGTAGGGCAGGCGCGCCGAGATCGCGGCATTGGCGGTGGCATCCGGGCGGTCGTACTTCTTCGGCTTCTGCGCGGTCTGCGCCCCGAAGAACACGGCGTAATCGGTGTTCTTGTAGTGGCAGAGCGGCAGGAAGCCCTGGTTGGACAGCTCGAATTCGCGCCGGTCGGTGATGCCGATCTCGGTCGGGCATTTGGCGTCCATGTCGCCATCATCCGACGAGAAGACGTGGCTCGGCAGCCCCTCCACCTTGCCGCCGCCTTCGGCGCCGCGGATGGCGGTGCAGAAGCCATACTGGGCGAAGGCGTCGGTCATGCGCGTGCCCATGACATAGGCCGCGTTCATCCAGCAGTAATCATGGTGGCCCATCGGGCGGGCGGCGCCGGCCTCGTCGAAGGGCGCCTCCTCATAGGCGAACTCCTCGATCGGCTTGGTGGCCGAGCCGTAGGGCAGGCGCGCAATGACGCGCGGCATGACCAGGGAGACGAAGCGGGCATCCTCGCTTTCGCGGAAGCTGCGCCATTTCGCGTATTCCTGGGTCTCGAAGATCTTGGCAAGGTCGCGCGGCTTGGACAGCTCGGTCCAGTCCTCGAAACCGAACATGCCGGCACCGGCGGCGGAGATGAAGGGCGCGAAGGCCCCCGCGGCGACGTTGGAGATCAGCCGCAGCGTCTCAACGTCATCAGGATGGTTGGTCCACTCGTAATCGCCGATCAGCGAGCCGTAGGGCTCGCCACCCGGGGTGCCGAACTCGTTCTCGTAGATCTTCTTGAAAAGCTGGCTCTGGTCGAACTCGACCGCCTTGGTGAGGTCGCGGGTGAGGTCGCGCTTGGTGGCGTTGAGCACGCGGATCTTGAGACTGGTGCCGGTCTCGCTATTCATCACCAGGTGATGCAGGCCGCGCCAGCTGCCCTCGAGCTTGAGAAACTTCTCGTTGTGCATGATGGCGTTGAGCTGGGCGGACATCTTGCGGTCGATCGCCGCGATGGCGCGATCGAAGGTGCGGGTGAGATTCTTGTCGAACGTCACCGTTCCGCCGAGCGCCTGCTCGACCAGGGTCTTGACCAGGTCCTGGGCGCGGTCCGGCTCCGTCTGCTTGGTGGCGGCGACAACCTGGTCAAGCAGGTTGACGCCTTCGGTCGTGGTCGCGGCGGCGCCGCCGGCGGTCTGGGTGCCCGACATCGATCAACCCTCCTGCTTGCCCAGGCCGAGCTGGCTGGACAGGTTCTTCAGCTCGTCCTCGTTCTTCAGCACCTGCTCAAGAAGATTCTCCAGCTCCTCGGAGCGGTCCACCTTGCTCATCAGGTCGCGCAGCTTGTTGCGCGTCTCCATCAGCGCCTTCAGCGCCGGCACCTGCTCGGCGATGCGCGCCGGCTCGAAATCGTCCATCGAGTTCAGCTTGAGCTCGACGGCCATCTGCGTGCCGTCATCGGCCAGCGTGTTGTCCACCTTCATCTTCACGCCCGGCGTCATGCGCGCCATGACGTCGTTGAAGTTGTCGCGGTCGATCTGGATGAACTTGCGCTCGGCCATCGGGCGCAGCGGCGCCGTCGGGTCGCCGGAGAAATCGCCCATGACGCCGACTACGAAGGGCAGCTCCCGCACCACTTCCGCGCCCTCGGTTTCAACCTCGTAGGTGATGTGAACGCGCGGCTTGCGCACGCGGTTGAGCTTATCGTGAATGCTGGCACTCATGGCGAAGCCTCCCTCGAAAAAACATGAAACCGGCCGCGGCCGGATACCGTCCCAGCCCGTCAGTCAGCCCAACCTGTCGGCCCGCACCGCGCCGGCCCGCGCGCCCATGCGCCCGATCCGCACCGCCGCCGCGCCCCCCGACACTTCAGACACTTGCTCATCGCATCGGCCTAGACCCATGCGCGTCTCGCGGAACCATGGCCACAGCCATGCTCCGGCAAGCTGACCCCGCGATATAGAAGCCCGCCGACCGGCCGCTGTCGAGAGAGAACTGCATGCCGCGACTCACGTTTTGGTTCATCCCGCCCCTCTCGCCGCGCGTCATCCGCTCCCTGCGTCACTCCGCCTCCGGCGGCTTGATGCCAAGCGAGGTCAGGATGGCGTAGCGCGTGCTGGCATCAGGCACGATCTCGGTCATCAGCTCGGGCCAGCTCATGCGGCCCCGGCGGACCGCCTCGTCGAGCGTATAGGCCAGCGGCGAATGCGGCTCGGTGCGGCGGAAGAATTCG
>JAGXAV010000449.1 GCA_018971455.1 Rhodospirillales bacterium | reverse complement strand
ACGGCCGGGCGGTCGCGCTGACCGATGCCCGCCTCGGCGCCGGCTGGCACGCGGCGGAGGGCGACTGGCGCTGGACCGATGGCGCCGCGCGCCTGGCAACCGGCGGGGCAGGGCGGCTGACCCTGCACACGCTGGACCTGCTCGCCTACTGGTCAGCGCGGCCGCGGGGCCGCATCATGGCCGCGTAATCCCCGGAGTTTGCTCATGCCGCCTTCCTCCTGGCGCGACTGCACGGCGAGCCATTTCATCTGCGAAAAGCAGCCGGCGCGCGCCAGCCGGGGCATGGTGGTTACCAACCACCCGCTTGCCTCGGCCGCCGGCGCGCGCATCCTCGCCGATGGCGGCAATGCGATCGACGCCGCCATGGCCGGGCTGTTCGCGCTCACCGTGGTCGAGCCGATGATGATCGGGCTGGTCGGCGGCGGGCTGTCGCATATCCGCACAGCGGACGGCGCGCACGTCGTCATCGATGCGATGAGTGCCGCACCCGCGGCCGCGACGCCCACCATGTACCGCCCCGTCCCGGGTGCGGCGGCCGATGTGTTCGACACCATCGGCAACGAAAACCTGGTCGGGCCCAATGCGGTCGCAACCCCCGGCTCGCTGCGCGGCTGGTGCGCGGCGCTGACCCGCTACGGCACCATGACGCTCGCCGATGTCATGGCGCCGGCGATCGAGCTCGCCGCGGGCGGCTTTCGCGTGACGCCCTATCTGTCGGACTGCATCGCCAGCGCCGCGCCCGATCTGCTGGCCGATCCCGCCGCCCGCGCGACCTTCCTGCCGGATGGCGACCCGCTCGCCCCAGGGCGCAAGCTGGTGCGCGGCGACTATGCCGACACGCTGCGCCACATCGTCCAGGCCGGGGAGGGCGCGCTGCATGGCGGGCCGCTCGGCGCGCTGGTGGCGGAGTGCATTGAACGGCGCGGCGGCAGCCTCTCCCGTGAGGATCTCGCGACCTATCAACCGGTCATGCGCGCGCCCGTCCGCGCCAGCTATCGCGGCTGGGAGATCGTCGGTCCGCCGCCCCCTTCGGCCGCCGGCGTGCACATCGCGCAGATGCTGGGCATCCTCGAAGGCTACGACATCGCCTCGCTCGGTTTCGCCACGCCGGACACGCTGCATCTGCTGGCCGAGGTGCTGAAGATCGCCTTTGCCGATCGCGCCGCGGCGACCGCTGATCCCGCCTTCGTCGCCGTGCCGGTGGAGCGCCTGATCTCGAAGGAATACGCCGCCGAGCGGCGGGCGGCGGTCGAGATGGAGCGCACGCAGGCCTGGGGGCCGGGCGTCTCGCCGGCCGCCTCGCCGCACACCACCCATCTGACGGTGGCCGACGCGCAGGGCAACATCGTCGCCAGCACACACACCATCAACAGCCTGTTCGGCGCGCGCTTCATCGTGCCCGGCACCGGGCTGATCCCCAACAACTACATGGTGCTGTTCGACCCGCGCCCCGGCCACGCGCTGTCGGTGGCGCCGGGCAAGCGCGTCACCACCTCGATGGCGCCGATGATGGCCTTGCGTGACGGCAAGCCGGTCTTCGCGCTCGGCCTGCCCGGCGGCAAGCGCATCTTCCCCTCCGCCATGCAGGCCCTGGTCAATCTGATCGACCATGGCATGAGCGTGCAGGAAGCCGTCGAGGCGCCGCGCATCTGGACCGAGGGCAATGCGGTGGAGGTCGAGCCCGGCATCCCGCAGGCGATGCGCGACGCGCTCGCCGCGCGCGGTCACGCCGTGCTGGCGGTACCGACCGTCGCCGGCGGCATGAATGCGATCCGGATCCACGAGGACGGCACGCTGGAGGGGGCCGCCTGCTGGCGCGCCGACGGCACGCCCATCGGCCTCTCCGGCGGCCTGGCCCGGGCGGGCGTGCGCTTCACGCTGGAGACGCCGCGACACGCCGGCTGAGCCGGATTGCCCGCGCATCCACCGCGCGGGCGAACCATGCCGATGCGGCGACGGTCACGCCGAGTCCGACCACGGACGCAATCCCGGCCGCACCGGCATACGACATCACCGGATGCAGCCGGACGAGGACCAGGCTCACCACGGTGAACAGCATGGGACAATGCAGCAGGTACAGGCTGAAGGACAGCCGCCCGAGCCCCGCCAGACGGGTCAGCAGGCCCCACAGGGCCGGGCAGGCCAGCACCGCCGCGAACAGCACCGTGGCGCCGAGCTGGCTCTGGAACTGGTAGAGGTTCGGGGCTCCGGCCAGCGTCATCCAGTCCAGGCCGCGCCGCAGCGCATCGACCGAGGACCAGTCCTTCTCCGCGCACAACGCGAGGCCGAGCGCCAGCATCGCCAGCCCCGGCAGGCTTGACGGCGCGCGCCGCCCCATCCAGCGCGCCGCGAGATGGCCGATGACGAACAGCGCCAGCGGCTGGGCGGCGAACGCCGCGAACGACGCGGCCACGCCGGCGCCATGCCAGGCTGGGCCGTGCCGGCGCAGCCAGACCAGCGCGAGCACCAGCAGCGAGCCGTAGAGCTCGACATGCAGCGACCAGAACGGCGCGTCGAGCGAATGGTCCATCGGCGTCAGCCAGCGGGCGAGGGCGGGGAACAGCGTGGCCTCCCGATACCCCAGCAGCAGGCTGTCGAGGCCGAGTTCCCGCAGTACATGCGCGGGCGTCGCGGCCCCGCTCGAATCCATCGCAAACCAGGCCGAGCCGGTGATCTGCGCGGCCAGCCGATGGG
>JAGXAV010000448.1 GCA_018971455.1 Rhodospirillales bacterium | reverse complement strand
GGCGCGGTGGCGCCAGCTATCCTTGCCCGGCTGGTCGAGGTCGAAGCCATGATGGGTGTGCTTCACCGTGGAGACGGTCAGGCCGCGCGCGAGGAACAGCGGCAGCAGGGCGGTCAGCAAAGTCGTCTTGCCGCTGCCGGACCAGCCGGTCAGTCCGAGAAGCTTCATCGCCGCGTCAGTCTCCGACCGGGCGGGCGCCGTTGCCGGGGGGCGGGGCGGCGGCGTGGCGCAGCCCGGCGGTGAGATAGTCCCACCCGGTGACCAGGGTGAGGATCGCCGCCGTCCACAGCATGGCGATGCCGATCGGCACCACCGGCAGGAATTGCAGGTGCAGCACCACCGCGCCGTCATGCCCGGCGAGTAGCGTGCCGAGCGCCCCCATCTGAAACCCGGTCTTCCATTTGGCGAGCCCGGTGACCGGCAGGCGCACCCGCACGCCTGCGAGGTATTCGCGCAGGCCGCTGACCAGGATCTCGCGCAGCATGATGACGATGGCGGGGTAGAGCCCGGCCCCGGCCAGCCGGTCGGTGCCCACCAGCATCATCAGCGCGGCGGCGACCAGCAGTTTGTCGGCGATCGGGTCGAGCATGCGGCCGAGATCGGAGGTCTGCCGGCGGTCGCGGGCCAGCTTGCCGTCAAAATAATCGGTGATGCCGGCCACGGCGAACACCGCGCACGCGCCGACATCGCCCCAGGGCAGGCGCAGCGCCGCCAGTGCGACCAGCAGCGGGATGGCGCCGATGCGCGAGAGGGTCAGCAGATTGGGCAGGTCGGTGAGCATGGGCGGCACCATAGAAGGAAACCCCGCCCGCGTCAGGTGTTCGGCGCCTACAGCATCGCGAGCGGCCGTTTGCGCCGCGGCGGCGGGAAGGCCGCGTCGATTTCGGCGCGGTCCGCGGCGGTGAGCACGATCGCCGCGGCGGCGGCATTGGCGTGGACATGCTGGGCCTCGGCCGCCTTGGGGATGGCGATGATGCCGTCGCGCCGCAGCGTCCAGGCCAGCGCGATCTGCGCCGGCGTGGCGCCGTGGCGCCGGGCCACCCGCCCGAGGGCCGCGGCACGCAGCAGCGTGCCGGCCTGGCCGAGCGGCGAATAGGCCATCACGGGCATGGCACGGGCCGCGCACCAGTCCAGCAGGTCGAACTCGATGCCGCGGTGCTCCGGATTGTAGAGCACCTGGTTCGCGGCGCAGCCCGGCGGCAGCTCCGCCATGTCGTCGGTGTCGAGGTTGGAGACGCCCCAATGGCGGATCTTGCCGGCATCGCGCAGGGCTTCGAAGCCGGCGACGGTCTCGGCGAGCGGCACCGCGCCGCGCCAGTGCAGCAGGTAGAGATCGATGCGATCGGTGCGCAGGCGCTTGAGGCTACGGGCGCAGGCGGCCGCCACACCCCGGCGATCGGCATTGTGGGGATAGACCTTGCTGACCAGGAACACCTCGTCGCGCCGCCCGGCGATGGCGGCCCCCACCACCTCCTCGGCCCCGCCCTCGCCGTACATCTCGGCCGTGTCGATCAGGGTCAGGCCGAGATCGAGACCGAGGCGGAGGGCGGCGGCCTCGGCGGCCGGCGTCCGCTCGCCCTCGCCCATGTGCCAGGTGCCCTGCCCAAGCCGGGGCACGGTCTCGCCGCCGGGCAGGGCGATGGGCCTCATGTCATTCGGCCAGCGCTTCCGCCCGCGCCAGCAGGCGGAGGAAATTGCCGCCCCAGAGGGCGGCGATGGCGGCCTCGTCGTAGCCGCGCCGGACCAGCTCGGCCGTGAGGGCGGCGCTCTGCGAGGCGTCGTGCCAGCCGGCGAAGCCGCCGCCGCCATCGAAATCCGACGAGATGCCGACATGGGCGAGCCCGATGCGGCGCACCGCGTAGTCGATGTGATTGACATAGTCGGCGACGGTAACGCTCTCGGCCTTGCCGCCGGCAACCAGGAAGCTCGGCACCGCCGTGATCTGCACCACACCGCCCACCGCGCCCAGCGCGTCGAGCTGCTCGTCATCGAGGTTGCGCGGATTGTCGCACAGCGCGCGGATGCAGGAATGGGTGGAGAGCACCGGGCTGCACGACAGGGCGGCCGCCTGCAGCATGCTGGGCTTGGAGACATGGGCGATGTCGACCAGCATGCCGAGGCGGTTGAGCTCGGCGATCGCCGCACGCCCGACGGGCGAAAGGCCGCCATGCTCCTCGGCCGCGTCGCCCAGATCGGGGCGCGGATTGGATGAATCGGCCAGCGCGTTGTGGCCGTTATGGGTGAGCGTGAGATAGCGCGCGCCAAGGGCGCGGAAGGCGCGCAGCCGGCCCGGTTCGCCGGCGCAGGCATGGCCGTTCTCCACGGCCGGGATGATGGCGACGAGGCCGGCGGCGCGGGCGGCCGTGATGTCGGCCACCGAGACGCAGAGCCGCGCCCCGTCGCGGCCCATGGCGCCGATCGCGCCGAGCATGGCCTGCGCGCGGTCGAAGGCGGCGGCGTGGCCCTCGGCGGTGCGCGGGCCCTGCGGCACGTAGGCCGCGAAACACCCGGCAGCGATGCCCCCCGCCCGCATCTTCGGCAGATCGACGCGCCGCGACGTGGTCTCGAAGAAGCTCGCGCCGTCGGGCCAGGGAATGTCGATATGGGTATCGACGGTGAGCAGGCGGGCGTGCAGGGCGATGGGGTCTGTCATGCCGGCAGGCTCGCGGCGGCGGGCCGATGCGACAAGCCCAGCCGCGCGGCC
>JAGXAV010000447.1 GCA_018971455.1 Rhodospirillales bacterium | reverse complement strand
CAGCACCGTGTGGGTCTTCGAGGCATGGTTGTCGATCACCACACGCGGCGGCACGTGAATGGCGCGCATGCGCCGGCCGAGCAGGGCGCGCGAGGCCTTGCGGATTTCCGCGGCGAGGCGGATGCGCCCGGACAGCGCCTGCTCGATCAGCACCGAGAGCCGCGCCAGGCGATGCGGCGCGTCGAAGGCGCCGCCGGCGGCGTCCTGGATCCAGAACGTGTCGAGCGCCATCCCGTTGGTCAGCGTGTGGATGCGCGCATCCACGATCGAGGCGCCTGCGACGGCGAGCGCGCCGGCGATGCGGCTGAACAGCCCGGCATGGTCGGCGGCATAGACCGTCACCTCGGTAACCGCGCGGGCCGGCAGCGGCTGGGTGTCCACCGTCAGCGGCGCCTGCCGCGCCGCGGCCTCGCGGATCATGTGGGCGTGGCGGACATGCGTGTCGGGATCGAAGGAGAGCCAGTAGCCGGGATAGCCGAGGGCGAGGAAATGCTCGACATCCTCGGGCTTCCAGCCCACCAGCAGGGCGGCGGCGGCGGCCCGGGCGCGCGCCACCCGCACATCCCGCTCGGTGGTGGAAAGCCCGCCGGCCAGCACCTCGGCCACGCGGCTGTAGAGCTCGCGCAGCAGCGTGGCCTTCCAGCCATTCCACACCTTGGCCGAAACCGCCCGCATGTCGGCCACCGTCAGCACCAGCAGCAGGCGCAGCCGCTCGGGCGACTGGATCACCTCGGCGAGGTCGAGGATGGTCTTGGGGTCGTCGATGTCGCGCTTGAAGGCGGTCTGGCTCAGCAGCAGATGGTGCAGCACGAGCCAGGAGACCATCTCGGTCTCCTCGGCGGCGAGGCCGAGGGCGGGGCCGACTTCGAGTGCCAGCTCCGCGCCGAGTTCGGAATGATCGCCGCCGCGGCCCTTGGCGATGTCGTGCAGCAGCATCGCCACATACAGCGCCCGGCGCGATTGCAGGTGATCAACCAGGCCCGACGCGACCGGCGCGATCTCCGCCAGCTCGCCGCGCTCGAGCGTGTTGAGCACGCGCACCGCCTCGATGGTGTGCTCGTCCACGGTGAACACATGGTAGGTGTCGAACTGCATCTGGCCGACGATGCGCGCCCAGTCCGGCAGCAGGCGGCCGAGAATGCCGGTCTCGTTGAGGATGGTCAGCCAGCGCGCGCCATCGGCCTCGTGATCGTCGCCGCCGCGCCCGCAGAGCAGGTCGATGAACACCGCCGAGGCCTCGGCGTTGCCGCGCAGCAGCACGGCGCGGCGCTCATCGCGGATCAGCGCGCGCATGGCCAGCGGATGCAGCTCGAGCTTGCGGTCGCGCGCCACCTGCAGGATGCGCAGCATCTGGATCGGCGCGTCGTGGAACGGGCGGGCGCCCGCCGGCATCAGCTTGCCGTCGGCCAGCACGAAGCCGGCGCGCACCAGCGCGCTGTCGGTCTCCGCCGCGGTCGCCGGCGGGCCCATGGCGGCGCGCTCGAGCGCCGGCTCCAGCACATGGGTCAGCCGCGTCACTTCGCGCGCGGTGAGGAAATAATGGCGCATGAAGCGCTCCACCCCGTCCTGGCGGCCATGGCGGGTGTAGCCCATGCGCGCCCCCACCACGGGCTGAAGGTCGAAGGTCAGGCGCTCCTCCGCGCGGCCGGCGACGTAGTGCAGATGAAAGCGCAGCGTCCACAGGAAGTCCCAGGACCGCCGCGCCAGCCGCGCCTCGGTCTCGGTGATGATGCCGCCGGCCGGCCCCGCCGGGTCCGCCAGTTCGGCCATGGAGGAGGTGCCGTAGAGGCAGCGCGCCATCCAGTACATCGTCTGCAGGTCGCGCAGCCCGCCGCGCCCCTCCTTGATGTTGGGCTCGACGACGAAGGGGCTGTCGCCGTAGCGGCGATGGCGCACGTCGCGCTCGGTCTGCTTGGCGGCGATGAACGAGGCCGCGCCGGACTCGGTGCAGGCGGCGCGGAAGCGCGTGGCGAAGGCGTCGAACAGCGCCTCGTCGCCGCCGATGCGCCGCGCGTCGAGCAGCGAGGTGCGCACCGTGGCGTCGGCCTGCGCCTCGTCGATGCAATCGGCGATGGAGCGCGTGGCGTGGCCGACCTTGAGCCCGAGATCCCACAGGAAATAGAGCATGAACTCGACCGCCTGCAGGGCGGCGGGCGATGCCTCCGCGGCGGTCAGGAAGAGCAGGTCGATATCGCTGAACGGCGCCAGCACGCGCCGCCCGTAGCCGCCGGTGGCGGCCACCACCAGCCGCCCCGTGCCCTCGCCGGTGACGGCCTGGGCGTAGAGGAACAGCTCGCCGATCAGCCCGTCCGTCAGGCCGGCCAGCAGCCGGGCGGCGGCCAGGCCGCTGACCCCGCCTTCCTCGAACGTGTCGCGCACATGGGCCTGGATGCGGGTCAGGTGGCGGCGAAAGGCGCCCAGCGCCGCATCGCGCGGCACCGGCCCGTCATCGCCCGAGGTCGGGCCGCAGACGAGGGCGGCGAGCGCCTGGCGCAGCTGCGCGGTGGCGTCTTCCGGGGCGGAGGGCAGGGGGACAGGGGCCAGCATCAATCCGATGTTATCGCCTCGTGCTCCGCTGCAACAGGGAGCATTGCCTGCAAACGATAAAGCGCCTCGTGCGCCTCGCGCGGGGTCATCCGGTCCGGGTCCAGCGCCGCCAGCGCGACCGCCAGCGCGTCCGCCGACGCGGCGCGCGGCTCCTCTGC
>JAGXAV010000014.1 GCA_018971455.1 Rhodospirillales bacterium | reverse complement strand
TCCCCATCCGCGGAAATGCTCGTCGAGCGGCAGGTCCTGCTGGTCCGCCTTGTGCTGGTAGCGGCCGGCGGCGTTGGCCTGCCAGATCTCGATCAGCACGTCGCGCACCGGCGTGCCGGTGCCGTCCAGAACACGCCCTTCAATGGTGATCCGCTCGCCCTGCGTCTGCGGGCCGACCAGCACATTGCCGAAATTGTTCTCGAAGATGTCGAACCCCGCCATGTCGGGGATGAGGCCGATATGAACGTAGGGGCCGGCGGTCTGCGAGGCGGTTTCCTTCAGGTAGCCGAGTGCCTGGCTCATGGCTCAGTTCCCCTCCTTGCGATTCTCGAACAACGTCGAGCGCTGTCCGCGCAGCACGATGTCGAAGCGATAGGCCAGCGTGTCGAGCGGTGCGGAGGCGTTGAGATCGAGCGGGGCGATCAGGCGGTCGATCGCATCCTGATCGGGGATGGTGTTGACGATGGGGCAGATCCTGATGAGCGGATCGCCCTCGAAATACATCTGGGTGATCAGGCGCTGGCCGAAGCTCGTGCCGAAGATCGACAGATGGATATGCGCCGGCCGCCAGCTGTTGACGTAGTTGCGCCACGGGTACGGGCCCGGCTTGACGGTGCGGAAGGCGTAGCTGCCATCCTCCAGCGTCAGCGTGCGGCCGCAGCCGCCGAAATTGGGGTCGATCGGCGCCAGGTAGGTGTCCTTCTTGTGCCGGTAGCGCCCGCCCGCATTGGCCTGCCAGAACTCCACCAGCGCGCCCGGCACGGCGCGCCCGCTCTCGTCGAGCACGCGGCCATGCACGATGATCCGCTCGCCGATCGGATCGCCGGTCTTGGCGTAGTTGCGGATCAGGTCGTTGTCGAGCGGCCCGATTTCGTTGTGCCCGAACACCGGCCCCGTCAGCTCCGAGAGCGAGGATTCCAGCGAGAGCAGCGCGTTGCGCGGTGACCGCAGCACCGAGGTCTTGTAGCCGGGAGCGTAGGCCGGCGGCTGCACCGAACGGTCGCGCTGGAACAGGCTGCCAGCCTCGCCGGAAGGCCGGGCGGGTGGGGCCTGGTTCGTCCTGTCCCGAAATGCGCCGAGCGCAAGCTCATTCATGCCATGTTTCCCTGTGTTCCCTGGGCGGGGGGGAATGCCCGGCCCGCCGGCCGCTTTTATGCGCCCGATCCTGTGAAAAATACATACATGCGTTATCATGTATTGCATGAGCCATTTCGATCATTTGGACCTCGACGGCCACGCCCTCTCGCTCTTCCTCGCCGTTCTCGAGGAGGGGTCCGTCACCGCGGCCGCCATGCGCCTGGGCCTGACGCAATCGGCCGTCAGCCACGGCCTCGCCCGGCTGCGGCGGATCATCCGCGATCCGCTGTTCGCCAAGAGCGGGCGCGGCATCGTGGCGACGGCCCATGCCCATGCGCTGGCGGCGCGCGCCCGCGTGCTGCTCGACGAGATGCGGGTCTTTTCCGCCGGCGCCGCCTTCGACCCGGCGGAGAGCGAGATGGCGCTGACCATCGCGGCCAATGACCTGCAACGCGACCTTCTTCTGCCGGCGCTGTTCGCCGCGGCGGCATCCCGGCTCCGGCGCGTCAGCCTGCGCGTCATCCCGTCGGAATCGCCGAGCCCGTCCCTGCTGCGCGAAAATCGCTGCGACTTGCTGATCACGCCGCTGCCGCCGGCCGGTGCCGATATCGTGCAGAAGCGGCTGCTTCAGGACCGCTACGTCTGCTTCTACGACGCGACCGCCCGGCCGGCGCCGACGAGCAGGGCGGCGTATCTGCACGCCCGCCACGTCACCGTGGTCTATAGCGGCAATGAGCGGCTGGATTTCGACCGCAGGGTCGCCGCCCACGGCATCGAGCGCGACATCGCCGTCTCGGTGCCGAACTTCGCCGGCGTGCCCGCCTTCCTGCGCGGCAGCACCATGCTGGCGAGCCTGCCCAGCCTGCTCGGCCGCACGCTGATGGGCGAGTTCGCCAGCGTGCGCGTTCCGCACGGCATCGACGAAAGCGCCGGCCTGGCGCGGCTGCCGATGTACATGGTGTGGCACCAGCGCCATCAGGCCGATCCCGCCCATAAATGGCTGCGCGCCCGGCTCGAACAAGTCTGCCGCGCGCTGCGCCATGGCCCGGCGGCGGCGGACGGATCAGGCTGACAGCGCGCCGCGCAGAAAGGCAAGGCTGCGCCGGATGGCGGGCTCCGCGTCCTCGCCGCAGGCCGGGTCGAGATAGTCGATCTCCAGCGCCAGCAGGCCGCCATACCCGGCGCCGCGCAGGATGGCGAGCACGGCGGGAATGTCGATCGCGCCGGCATCGAGGGCCGTGCTCGGCCACTCCGCCATGGTGCCGGGCGCGCCGGACCGGCGGACGATGTTCTTCACATGCGTCGCCCGCGCATGGGGCGCCAGCAGCCGCGCCACGGCCAGCGGGTCCTCGCCCATGCGCAGATTGTTGGCGGTATCGAAGCACACGCCCAGCCAGGGCGAGCCGATGGTCTCGATGAGCTCGACCAGTTCGGCCGCCAGCAGGTCGATGTGATTCTCGATCGCCAGCACCACGCCGTGCGTCTCGGCCGGTCCGACGAGGCGCGCCAGCAGCGGCAGCAATGCGCCCCGATGCGTCGCCCAATCGGCCGGCCGGGAGCGCCGCCCGCCGGCACAGATGCGCATCACCCGCGCACCGGCGGCGGCCGCGAGCCCGATATGACCGATCAGATCGTCCACCGCCTCGGGCCGCGCGCCGGAAGCGAGGCCCTGCGGATGCCCCCAGGCCCAGACCGCATCGAGCCCGACAGCCTCCAGCGCCGCGCGCAGCCGCGCCACGTCGAGATCATCGGGCAGGTAGCAGGTCTCGAGCGAAACACCGTCCACCCCCAGCGCGTGCGCATGGGCCAGGAACTGCCATATATCGATGCGCGTTCCCGGGTCGCGCTCCAGGCCTGGATAGAGCTCGCCGAACTGGCGGTGGTAGCAGTAGGAATCGATGCCGACACGCATCGTCGTGGTGCTCAACGGTGCGGAATCGCCGCCAGCACGCGCCGCGTCGCGGCCAGCGCCTGGCGCGCCCATTCCCGCTCGCCCAACACCGGCACGCGGCTGGCCGAGGGGATTTCGATGCTCACCGGCAGGTCCGCGGGCAGGGCGGCGAACAATCCCGCGAGATCGATGCCGCCCTCGCCCGGCAGCATGCGCTCGGCGCGCGCCGTGTGGATCAGCCCCTCGTCGGTTGCCGGAATTTCGGCCGGCGCATCGCATATCTGCGCGTAGCCGAGCTGTGCGCGCGGGATCGCCGCGATCTCGGCCAGCGTGGTGGCGGACCGAGCGAAATGCAGTGCATCCACGAGGATGCGCGCATTGGGCTGGGCCGCGCCATCCAGCACGCGCATGGCCGCGGCGCAGTTCTTCACCGCGGTCCAGGGCATGAACTCCAGGTCGCAGGTCAGCCCATACGGCGCCGCCGCCTCGCAGAGCGCCGCGAAGGAGGCGGTGAGGCGGGCGGTATCGGGATCGTCGCCGGCCACCAGGATCGCCCGCGCGCCAAGGCGCCGCCCGGCCTCGAAGAATGGCAGATGGTCGCCAGCGCGAAACGCCGCGCCGATGCGGATGATCTCGAGGTCGAACACGCCAATGCCGGTGTCCCGCTGCGCCGCCAATGCCTCGCCCAGCAGGATTGCATCGGTGTGCAGCGGGAAGGATGTCCCGCCCGGCGCCGCCGGCAGCAGGCGCAGGCCGACATTGTCGTAGCCCAGCTCGGCCGCCAGGCGGATTGCCGCCGCCGGCGCCAGGCGCTCGGCCGTGAGATAGGCCAGCGAGAAGGAGCGCGCCATGGCTCAGGCCAGCGGCGAGAAGGCGGCGGGGAGCGCGATCGTCGAGCGCATGTCGCCGGTGAGCCACGCCGGCCCGCCCTTGGGCGGCCAGATGCCCTGCGCCACCGCCGCGGCGCGCGTCGCCGCGCGGTCATTCGTGCTGGCATAGGGCCAGATATGGGCGAAGCGCGCTGGCCCGTCGGTGGTGAAGCCGGCAAAGGTGAGCGGCGAGAGTTTCAGCCGTTCCGGCAGCGCCGCCTCCCACGCGGCGGCGGTGGGCAGCACGCCGCCCGGCTTCAGCGCATAGCTGCGGATTTCGTACACCGCGCCGAAGCGGCCCGGCGTCACCGGCGGCAGGCATGGCAGCGGCTGGTAGGTGTCCAGACGGAAATCCGCCAGCACGTCGCCGGCATTGAACGGGCTCGCCGCCTCCCGCGTGCGGCGCCGCTCGGCGGCCAGCTCCGCGCCGTCGGCAAAGCCGCGCAGCACATGGATCTCGTTGAGCACGCCGATATCGGCGGTCCACACGCCGAGCAGCCGGCCGCGCGCCGCGGACGCGGCGGTGAAGGCCGCGATGCCTTCCAGCGCCGCCGGAATGCCTCCGATGCGGATGCAGAGCGTGGCGATTTCATACTGCATGGTGCGGCAACTCCCGTGATCAGTTGCGATTATTGTCGAGCGGCACGCCGGCGGCATGATGCGCGGCGACATAGCCGAAGGTCATCGCCGGGCCGAGCGTGATGCCGCCCGCCGGGTAGGTGCCGCCCATCACGCTCGACATGTCGTTGCCGACGGCGTAAAGGCCGGCGATTGGTTGCGCCTCATCATTGATCACGCGCGCATCGGCGTCGGTGGAGAGCCCGGCGAAGGTGCCCAGGCTGCCGGGGCGAATCTGCACCGCGTAGAACGGCGCTGTCTCGATCGGCGCCACGCACGGATTGGGCGCGTGATCGCGGTCTCCCTGGATGCGGTTATAGGCGCTCTCGCCGCGATGGAAGGCGGGGTCGTGCCCCTCGCGGGCCGGTGGATTATACGCTGCGATGCTCGCGGCGAGCCCGGCCGGATCAATACCGCACAGCGTGGCGAGCCCGGCGAGGCTGCGCGCGCGCCTGACATATCCCGAGCGCAGGAACGGCCACAGCGGCACCGGCGCCGGCCGCGCCGCGCCCAGCCCGTAGCGACGGATGAAGGCGTGATCGGCAATGAGCCACGCCTCCGCCGGCTCGCCCGGCGGCGTCGCCGCGAACAGTGCGGCCATCACGTCATGGTGGGAATCCGCTTCGTTGGCGAAGCGCGCGCCATTGCGGCGCACCGCGATCAGGCCGGGCTTGGCCCGCTCGATGAGGTGCGGGAAATGGCCGGGCTCGGCCCCGCGCCGCGGCGCGAGCGAGACCGGCGCCCACGCGCCGGCCGCCGCCAGATCGGTGCGAACGACGCCGCCGGCCTGCGCGCCGAGGCGCAGCCCGTCGCCGGCATTGGTCTTGGGCGCCGCCGAGAAATGCTCCCGGCCGGTGGGGGCATGGGCGAAGCTGCGCGCAATCCGCGCGACGTCATGCGGGAACCCGCCGGCAGCGAGCACCACGCCGCGGCGCGCATGAACCGCCACATCCTGCCCGCCCCGGCGCAGCACCGCGCCAGTCACCACGCCGTCGCGCACCACCAGGCGCGCGACCGGGCTAGCGGCGAGCAGGCGCACCTGCTCGTCATCCGCCGATTTCAAAAGGCGCGCCACCAGGGCATTGCCGTTGACCAGGTGCATGCCGCGGCCATGCAGCAGCAGGTCTCGCGCATGGCGCAGCACGCGCCCGACGACGTGGCGGAACGACGCGAAGGAGCGGGTCATCGTCATGAACCGGCGCAGATTCTCGCCCGAGGCGATGCCCATGCCGAACGGCGCGGTTTCGCGCAGCGGCGGACGCAGATCGCGGATACGCGCGCCCAGGGCCCGCCCGTCGAAAGGGGCCGCGCAGAGCGAACGCCCGCCGGTGGCGCCGCCCGGCGCCTCGGCGTGGAAATCCGGAATGGCATTGCCGTCGATGAAATCGAGCGCCGTGTGGGTGCGAAAGAAACGCACCATGCGCGGGCCCATGGCGAGCAGGCGATCGACGCGCGCCGGCTCGTACCGCGCGCCCAGGATATGGCGCAGATAGGTGCGCGGCGCCTCCTCATCCTCGATGATGCCGGCTTCCTGGGCCAGCGGGTTGCGCGGCACCCACATCCAGCCGCCCGACCAGGCGGTGGTACCGCCGAACTGCGCCGCCTTCTCGGCGACGATGACATCAAGCCCGAGATGTGCCGCGGTGACGGCGGCGGCCAGCCCGCCCGCGCCGGAGCCGACGACGAGCAGATCGCACTCCATTCCGCTCACGGCCGGCCCCGTCACACCACGCGGCTCGCCATCGAGTTGACGGCGATATAGGCGAAGGTCAGGCCGGGGCCGATGGTGATGCCGGGGCCGGGATAGGTGCCGCCCATGATCGACTGCATGTCGTTGCCGCAGGCATAGAGGCCGGGGATCGGGCGCTCATCGGCATCGAGCACACGCGCCTGGGTGTCCGCGGCGAACCCGCGCGCGGCGCCGATATCGCCGGGGTAGAGGCGAACGGCGTAGAAGGGCGCTGTGGCGATCGGGCCCAGCGTGGGATTGGGGCCATGGGCCGCATCGCCATTGTGGCGCTGATAGGGCGTGCTGCCGCGATGGAAATCGGGGTCCTCGCCGCTGACGGCATACGCGTTCATGCCGGCGATCGTCTCGCCCAGGGCCGCCGCGTCCAGGCCGAGCCTGGCCGCCAGCTCGGGAATATCCTGCGCCTGGGTCAGATAGCCATCTTCGAGGAAAGGTGCCAGCCCCCGCCCGCCCGGGCGCACCATGCCGAGGCCGTATTTGCGCAGCGCCACCGCGTCGCAGATCAGGAAGGTCGGGATGCTGGGCACGGTCTTGTGCGCCTCGTACATGGCGCGGACGAACTCATGATAGCTGATCGTTTCGTTCACGAAGCGGCGCCCCGAGGCATTGACGCAGACCGTGCCGGGCTTGCTGCGGTCGAGCACGAAATGCGGAAACACCGCATCGCTGCCATCGGCCCGCTTGCGCACGCTCACCGGCGCCCAGAAGGCGCTGTCGCGGCTGGCCGGGCCATAAGCCGCGCCCACGGCGCGCGCCGGCGCATGGGCAGCACCCGTGTGGCCCGGAGCAGAGGGCGAGAACTGCGCCAGCGGCGCATGCAGCCAGGCCGCGCGCAATTCGGCGTTGCGCGAGAAACCGCCGGAGGCCAGCACCACCCCGCGCCGCACGGCGACCTCGCGCACCACATCGCCCTGGCGCAGCACCACCCCGTTGACCGCCCCCACCGCGTCGCGCCGCAGGGAGTCCATTTCGGTGCGCGTCACCAGCTTCACGCCGCGCGCGCGCACCGCATAGAGCAGCCGGCCGGTCAGCGCATTGCCCATGACAAGCCGCGTGCCGCGCGGATAGAAAATCCGGTCCGTCGCATGGCGGAGCAGGAGCTTCAGCGAATGGCGCAGCGACGCGGCCCGGCGCGTCAGATTGAGCAGATGGTTGATGTCGGTCCGATCGACCATCATGCCGCCCAGCACGGTGAACTCCGGAATGGGCGGCCGCAGCAGGGAAAAGCTGTCACCGAGGCGCCGCCCATCGAAGGGCACGGGCTCGAGCGCCCGCCCGCGTATCGTGGCTCCCTCGACCTCCTGCATGTAATCGGGATGCGCCGCATAGGGGCGGAAACGAACCTCGGAATTATCCTCCAGGGTCGCGATGGCGGCCGGACCATTGTCGAGGAAGGCCTGCCGCATCGCCGCGGAGGAATGGTTGCCGACGGCCTGGTTCAGGAAATGCGCGGCCTTCTCCGGGCTGTCATCGCTGCCCGCGCCATGGCGCGTATTGGGCACCCAGGTGGTACCGCCCGACAGCGCCGTGGTGCCGCCGACATACTCCGTCCGCTCGACGAGCAGCACCGACAGCCCCTTGATCGACGCCAGCAGCGCCGCGGCCATGCCCGCGCCGCCGGCGCCGATGACGACGACATCATAGGCGGCGTTCGGCGCGAGTCCGGAGATATTCGTATCCATCACGCCCTCAGCGCTCGGCCGCCAGCAGGAAATCCACCATCAGCTGCTGTTCGGCCTCGAACATGTCGATCCCGACCGAGCCGCGGCAGCCCTTGGCGCGCGCCGCCGCCACCCAGGGCGCCACGGCCGGCGCCGTGATGACGCACCCGACGAACATCGCCGGATCGAGCCCGGCCAGATCGACCGGCGAGGGATCCTCCGGCCGCATGCCGGCCGGCGTGGCATTGGCGATCAACTGGTAGCCGCGCGGATCCGCCGAGCCTGCGCCAACCTTGCCGGGAAACTGCGCATCGAGCCGCGCGATCAACGCGTCGCGCCGCGCCGCATCGGCGTCGTGGATGTCGAGATGGCTGGCGCCTGCATCGAGCAGCGCAAGACCGATCGCCGAGCCCGCGCCGCCGGCCCCCACCAGCAGCGTGCGCTTGCCGGCCGGCTCGCCACCCTGCCGCCGCACGCCGCCGACGAAGCCCAGCCCGTCCAGCATCTCGCCGTGCCAGGTGCCGTCCTGGTTGCGCCGCATGACGTTCACCGCCTCCAGCGCGTGGGCGCGCGCGGTGGCGGTGGCGCAATGGCGGTAGCAGGCGAATTTATGCGGAATGGTGACGATGATGCCGTCCATGTTCCGCGCGAGCCCGATGCCACCCAGCAGCGCCGAGAGATCCGCCGGCGTCACATGCACCGGCACGATGACGGCATTGTGCCCCGCCTGTTGCAGTGCCCGTGTCAGGCCGGCAGGGGATTTCACCTGCGCGATCGGGTCGCCGACGATGATGTGAAGCCGCGTTGCTCCATCTATGTTCATGCATTCCTACGCGCCGGCATCGGCCGGCAGGTCCTCCACGTGAACCACGCCCAGCAGGCGCGCCTGCAGGATGTGGTCGGTTTCCAGGATACGCGCGCTGCCCTCATAGGCGACGCGGCCATTGACCAGCACATAGGCGTGGTCCGTGATCGGCAGCACCGATTCGGCGTGGTGCTCGACAATCACCATCGCCACCTTCCCCCGCAGCCGCACCAGCGCCTCGCGCACCTCCTTCACGATGGCCGGCGCCAGGCCCTCGAACGGCTCGTCGAGAAGGATGAGCCGGCTCGGCACCACCAGGGCCCGGGCGATCGCCACCATCTGCCGCTCGCCGCCGGAGAGATTTTCGGCCCTGGCGCGCTGGCGCGCCTGCAGGCGCGGGAACAGCGCGAACACCTCCTCGATCGAAATGCCGCCCGCCCGCGCCGCGATCCTGAGATTCTCCACCACGGTGAGGTTCGGAAACAGCCGGCGCCCCTCCGGCACCAGGGAAATGCCGGCGCGGTTGATTTCATAGGTCGGCAGATGGGTGATGTCCCGGCCGGCGAAACTCACCTTGCCCGCCTGTGGCCGCAACGTGCCGCTGATGGCGCGCAGCGTCGTCGTCTTGCCGACGCCGTTGCGGCCGAGCAATGCCACCGCCTCGCCCTCGCGCACGATGAAATCGACCTCGCTGAGCACGGTGCCCCCGCCATAGCCGACGCTCAACCCGCTGATGCGCAGCAACTCCTTCGCATCCGCGGCCAGCGGCATCGCCGCCGCATGGGCAAAGCTCTCCTCCTCGCCGGCCGCCCCGAGATAGGCGCTGATCACCTCCGGGTTGGCCGCTACATCGGCGGGCTTGCCATCGGCGATCAGGCGGCCCTGGTGAAGCACCGTGATGCGGTCGGAGAGTTTCAGCACCCGGTCGATGTCATGCTCGATGAGCAGCACCGCATGTGTGTCGGCGAGCCGCCGGATCAGGCTCGACACCACCTGCCGATCCGCTTCCGCGAGACCCGCAAGCGGCTCGTCGAGCAGCAGCAAGCGTGCGTCGGTGGCCAGCGTGATGGCGATCTCGAGCAGGCGTTTGGCGCCGTGCGGCAGGTTGACGCAGAGCAGCGCCGCCTGGTCCTCGAGCCCGACCGCCTGCAGCAGCGACCACACGCGCAGATTGACCGGCTCGTCCGCATGCCCGTCGCCGAAATAGCCGCGCAGGCCACGGGCGATTCCGCCGGATTCCTTCACCTGGACGGCGATGCGGACATTTTCGAAGACCGTCAGCTGCGGAAAGACGGAGAGGATCTGGAAGGACCGGCCAATGCCGCCCAGTGCGCGCTTGTGCATCGGGGTGCGGGTGACGTCCCGCCCCTCGAAGCGGATGGTGCCGCCATCGGCGGCGAACACGCCGGACAGCATGTTGAAGAACGTCGTCTTCCCCGCGCCGTTCGGGCCGATGAAGCTGTGCAGCTGGAAGGGATAGACGTCCAGTGCGATGTCATTGGCCGTCACCAGACTGCCGAACCGCTTGCTGAGGCGCTCGACGGTCAGGATCGGCTTGGTCGGATCGGCCTTGATCTCCGACTTGGCGAGCGGGGGAATGACCGCCGGGCGCGGCGGGATGGTCGGGCGCACCAGGGTCCAGCGCTCATGCCGCATCAGGCGCTGGACGAGCCCGACGACGCCCTCCGGAGAGAGCAGCGCGAAGGCGATGATGATGGGCGCGAAGATCAGCCACCACGCCTCGAAATGCGAGGAAAGCTGGTCCTGCAGCAGGGTGAAGACGATGGCACCGAAAAGCGGCCCGAGGAACTGGTGAACGCCACCGAGCACGGTCATCAGCAGCGCATCGCCGGCATGCTGCCAGCTCAGGTTATCGGCATAGGCGCCGCGCAGCACCAGCGAGAGCAGGCCGCCGCCATAGCCGATCAATCCGCCCATGAGAATGAAGGCGACGAATTTCAGCGCGAAAGTGTTGTAGCCGAGGCTGCGCATACGCAGCTCGTTGTCGCGCATCGCCTGCAAGGCACGGCCGAAGGGCGAATGCACCATCCGCCAGAGCAGCCACATCGCCAGGGTCGCCGTCAGCACGACGAAGACATGAAAACTGAGATCGGTCGCGAAGAATTTGCGCGGCACACCCTGCATGCCGTTCTCGCCGCCAGTCAGCGCCGTCCATTTGAAGGCGATTTCGAAGGCGATCTGGGAGAAGGCGAGCGTCAGCAGGGAGAAATAAAGTCCCTTTCGCCGCAGAATGATCACCGCGATGATCGCGGCCAGCACCATCGAGAACACCACGGCAAAAGCCAGGGCCAGGAACTCGTTGCTCAGAAAATTCGTCAGCGCGATGGCGACCGCATAGCTCGCGCAGCCGAAGAACACCGAGGCGCCGAACGGCACCAGCCCCGTATAGGCGACGAGCAGGTTCACCCCCGCGCCGTACAGCACATAAATTGCAATCTGGGTGATCAGCGCGACGGGCGCTCCGATCGCCATCCACAGGGCGGTGAGGCCGGACAGGACGAGGAAGACCCAGAGAACGGGATGGCGCAGCCAGGGGGCGCTCATTCGAAGCGCTCCCACCGCTCGCCGAGCAGGCCGCGCGGCCGCAACAGCAGCACCACGGCCATGAACAGATACATCACGCCGTTCGCCGCATCAGGCCGGAACTGGATGGTCAACGCGGTGACGACGCCGACCAGCAGCCCGGCGATGACGGCGCCGGCAAAGGAACCCAGGCCACCAATGACGACCACGACGAAGGCCGGCATGATGGCAAGCTCGGACATCGCCGGCGTCACCGTCCATAGCGGGGCCGCCAGCACGCCGGCCACCCCGGCGATGCAGCAGCCCAGGCCGAAGGCCGCCGTCAGCACGCGCGGCAGGGGAATGCCGAGCAGACCCACCATCTCAGGATCGCGCGCGCCGGCGCGCAGGATGCGGCCGAACGAGGTGAACTGCATGAATGCCCACAGCGCGATGAGGATGACCACCGTGACGAGGAAGACCGAAAGCCGGTACTTGGTGATCAGCACCGGCCCCCACATGTAAATGCCCGACAGGAAGGGCGGCGCGCTGAACGGCTCGCCGACGCCGCCATAGACCTGCCGCAGCAGCGCCTGGATCATCAGCGCCAGCGCGAAGGTGATGATGAGGCTGACCAGCGGCTCTTTATCATAGAGCCGGCGGATCAGCAGCCGCTCGACGACCATGCCGACGACGCCGACCAGGATCGGAGCCAGAATCACCGCCGGATAGCCGAAATGGTTGAACAGGGTGATCGCGAAATAGGCGCCGAGGGCAAAGAAATTGCCATGGGCGAAATTCACGATCCCGAGCAGGCCGAAGATGATCGAAAGGCCGATCGCAATCAGGACATAGAGCCCGCCGAGCACCAGCCCGGCGGTTATCTGCGAGAGAATGATGTCGAGCATGACGATCGGCCTTTCGCCCCTGGTCAGATCATCTTGCAGCCATTCTCGGCGGGAACGCCGAAGACCTTGTCGAGGTCCGCGGCATTCTTGGGCACCGACCCGACGACATCGAAGTAGTCCCACTTGTCGGTGATCTTCGGCTTCACCTGGATGACAAGATTCTTCAGCAGCATCTGGTGATCGCCCTTGCGGTAGCTGTAGGGGTCCGCCGCCGTGCCGCCCTTCCAGTTCTCCAGGGCCGCGATGATCGCGTCCGGCTTGGTGGATTTGGCCGCGTCGATCGCCTCGAAGAGCGACTTGGCGGTGATCCAGCCCATCCACGCCTTGTCGGCGGCCGGCTTGCCATATTTCTTCAGATAGGCCGCGGCGAAAGCCTTCTCCTCGGCCGAGTTGTTCGGGTTGTTGTACCACCACAGCGACGTGTAGAGCCCGGTCGCCGCGTCGGGACCGACGGACCAGATATCGCTGTCACCCACGGCGATTTCACAGACCGGGATCTTCCCCTTCATGCCCATCTCGTTCCACTGCTTGAGGAACGTCGAGAGATCTCCGGCCGGCACGCCGCCGAGGATCATGTCCGGCTTGGCCTCGCGGATCTTGAGGATGAACGAGCTGTAGTCCGGCGTGTTGAGGGGCACGCTGTCATCGCCCACGATGGTGCCGCCATTCTTGGCCAGCAATTCCTTGAAGGATTTGGCGATGTCCTGGCCGAACGCATAGGCCGCGGTGAGGAAGTACCATTTCTTGCCCTTGTCGAGCAGGAACGGCGTGAACATCGCGGCCTGCACGGCCACCGGGGTGTTGAGGCGGAAGGTATAGCGGTTGCAGTTCTTGCCGGTGATTTCGGTGGCGGCGGCGTTGCTGATGACGAACGGAATCTTGAGCCGCTCGGCGGTTGCTTCCTCTGCCAGCGCGCTCGAGCTCAGCGCGCCGCCCAGCACGGCGACGACGCCGGCCTCCTGCACCAGCTTCTGCATGTTCTGCTGCGCGCCCTGCGGGCTCGGCTCGTCGTACCAGACCAGCTCCGCGGGCTTGCCCATCACCTTGCCGCCGCGCTCGGCCAGCGCAAGGTAGGCGCCGTTGGCGAGGTATTCGGTCTGCCCCGCTATGTCGCCGGTCTTGGCGAGCAGCAGGCCGATCTTGATGGTGTCGGCCGCCTCCGCCCGGCCGATGAACGGCATGGCGAGGCTTCCTGCGCCCACGGCTGCGCCGGCGCCAAGCAATGTGCGGCGGCGCAGCCCACCACCGTTCGCCGACTCGCGATTGTCGTTTGTCATCCTGTGTTCGCTCCCTGTCGCAGCGGCCCTGTCGGCCGGATCTTGATGTCGTCGCTCAGTCACGCCGTCACGCGGGCATCCGGCCCGGGCGCAGCGAGCGATACCTTAATCGGGAATGAAGTTCCAGCTTTTTTCTGATGACTGGAATGCAATTCCATTGCATGATCCAGGGCCTGATTTGCGGCATACCGGCCGCACCGGATTCGGCCAGCAAAATCAACGGAACGCCCACCCCATGCCAGGCGCCGCCCACCATCCATCTGCCGAGAACGACACCGCATCCCGCCCCGCCATCGCGCTGGTCGGTGCCGGCGCGCATGGCCGCGCCCATGCCGCCCTGATCGCCACGACCGATATCTGCCGCCTCGCGGCCGTGGCGGACCCCAGCCAGTCCGGCCGCGACCATGCCGCGAGCCTCGGCGTGCCG
>JAGXAV010000446.1 GCA_018971455.1 Rhodospirillales bacterium | reverse complement strand
CGCCATCGATGTTGACCACGATGCGCGCGCTGCCGGCATCCAGCTCGATCTTGCGGCGCAGCCGGTAGATGTGGGTCTCCACCGTGTGGCTGTCCGCCGCCTGGCTGTAGCCCCAGACCTCGTGCAGCAGGCGCTGGCGCGCCACCGGCTCCGCACCGGCGCGGTAGAGGAATTTCAGGACCGCCGCCTCCTTGTCCGTCAGACGGATGCGCTGATTGCGCGCCGGGTCGTGCAGTTGCCGGCGGCCGGGATGGAACTGGTAGGGGCCGACCGGCAACACGGCATCCTCGCTCAGCTCCCAGGCACGGATCTGCGCACGCAGCCGCGCCGACAGCTCGGCCAGGCGGAAGGGCTTCACCATGTAGTCGTTGGCGCCGCATTCCAGCCCGCGCACCACCTCCTGCTCGGAGGTCACCGCCGACAGCATCAGGATCGGTGCCCGCATGCCGTCACGGCGCAACCGCAGGCAGAGATCGCAGCCATCGCCATCGCCAAGCGCCACGTCGAGGATGACCGCGTCATAGCGGGTGTGGCCGGACAGCGCGCGCATGGCGTCGGCGGCGCTGCACGCCTCGCTGACGCGAAATCCGCCCTCCGATTCCAGCGCGGCCGCCAGCGTGCTGCGCAGCGCCCGATCGTCATCGATCAACAGGATATGCTTCGTTCCGAACATGCCCTCTGCTCCCCGACGGCCAATCCAGCCATGCGCCATGCTGGGCGCGGCGGCCGCCGGGTGCAGTGATCCAGATCACATCACGCGCCGATTCCTGCGGGCTCCTTTGGGCGGCGGCGGGTCCGGCCGGTCAGCCGGCATGCCCGTAGGCACGGCCCTGCCCGGTGGGGCAGGAGCAGGCGGCGCCGATCGGCGCCGGATGATCGAGCGGGCAGATATAGGGCCCGGCATAGCAGCCCTGCCCGGCCGGCGCCGGCGCATAGATCATCGGCGGCGGCCCGTAATAGACCGGCGGCGGGGGTGCGTAGATCGGAGGGCCGTAATAGGCCGGCGGGGCATAGAGCGGGGGCGCGAACAGCGGACCGATGCCGAAGAACAGGCCGCCGCGCCAGCGCGCCTGTGCCGCAACCGGCGCGAGCGCGAGCCCCGCCGCGACCAGCATCGCCATCCGCCCGGCTGTCGTCATCACCCCCTCCGGCGTTGAGTGCAGGCATGAAACAGCCATGAATTAAGCACGCCCGGACGCGGCTCAAGGCCGGTCGCGCTTGACTTTTCGGTGCTGTTTCCAGATACCGCGCCTGTGCGCGCAATTCGCGCGCCTGCGGTGTCAGCCGATCATTGGCGACACCCCTCAGTGCCGACATGGAAGCACATCTGATTTGACCGAGACCGAGCAGCTGACCGACCCCGCGACCGACCCGGCACGCATGCCGGCCGCCGGGCCGCTACCCGCCGCCATCGTGGCGGCAGACCCCACGCACGCGCCGGCGCCAGAAGCGCCCGAGGCAGCGGACGCAACCCCGGTGGAACCAGCCGCACTGGAATCCACCGCACCGGATGCCGCCATCGCGGCGCCCGCCGTCGAAGCCCTGGAATTCGAGGCGCTGGGCCTCTCCGAGCCGATCCTGCGCGCCGTCGCCGAGAAGGGCTACCTCACGCCGACGCCGATCCAGCAATTCGCCATCCCGGCGGTCCTGGCCGGGCGCGACGTGCTGGGCTGCGCGCAGACCGGCACCGGCAAGACCGCCGGCTTCACCCTGCCGATGCTTGACATCCTCTCCGGCAGCCGCGCCCGCGCGCGCATGCCGCGCAGCCTGATCCTCGAGCCGACGCGGGAGCTGGCGCTGCAGGTCGCCGAGAACTTCGTCGAATACGGCAAATACCTCAAGCTGACGCATGCGCTGATCATCGGCGGCGAGAGCATGTCCGACCAGAAGGACGTGCTGATGCGCGGCGTCGATGTGCTGATCGCCACGCCCGGGCGGCTGATGGACATGTTCGAGCGCGGCAGCATCCTGCTCACCGACACCCGCGTGCTGGTGATCGACGAGGCGGACCGCATGCTCGACATGGGCTTCATTCCCGATGTCGAGAAGATCGTCTCGCTGCTGCCGGCCAACCGCCAGACCCTGTTCTTCTCCGCCACCATGGCGCCGGAGATCCGCAGGCTCGCCGACGCCTTCCTGCAGAACCCCAAGGAGATCACCGTCGCCAAGCCGGCCTCGGTGGCCACCACCATCACCGAACGCCTCGCCCTCGTCGCCGAGCACGACAAGCGCGAGGCGCTCCGGCGGCTGATCCGCAGCGAGGATGTGCAGAACGCGCTGATCTTCTGCAACCGCAAGAGCGAGGTGGACATCCTCTACAAATCGCTCACCCGGCATGGCTTCTCGGTCGGCGCGCTGCATGGGGACATGGCCCAGCCGGTGCGCTTCGCGACGCTGGAGAAGTTCAAGGCCGGCGATCTGCGCCTGCTGTGCTGCTCGGACGTGGCGGCCCGCGGCATCGATATCGGCGGGCTGAGCCACGTCTTCAATTTCGACGTGCCCCACCACGCCGAGGATTACGTCCACCGCATCGGCCGCACCGGGCGCGCCGGGCGCGAGGGCCGCGCCTTCACCCTGGCCGCGCCGGATGACCGCCTGGCGGTCGAGGCGATCGAGAAGCTGATCGGCCACAAGATCGTGCCGATGCAGGTCGAGGGCCTCGATCCGGTCGAATGGTCCGAGGGGGATGGCCGCCGTCGCGGCCGCGGCG
>JAGXAV010000445.1 GCA_018971455.1 Rhodospirillales bacterium | reverse complement strand
GAAGCGCGCGCGGTGGATGGAGGCGACGCGCCCCATCGCCTGAATGAACAGCGCGCCGATGAGAAGGCCCTGGCAGAAGCGCATGCCGCTCAGGGCCGCAAGGTTGGGCGCGGCCGCCTCCAGCGCGCCGCCGAGCGCCATGGCCGCCAGGATCGCGACCTGGGTGCCCTTTCGCTGGGGCAGCCGGCTTGCGAACAGGGGCGCGAACATGACGCCGGCGGTCGCCGCGACGACCGTATAACGCGCCTGCAAGATATGCGTCCCGAACTCCCGGGCGATGGGCCCGAGGATGACCTGCGTGAAATACAGGTCGAAAAACAAGCTGAACCCGATCAGACAGGTGGCCAGCAGGGCCAGCCGGTGGGCGCTGTCCTGGCCGCTGTTTGCCGCTATGGGCATGGCGCGGGGAATGGCGAGGGCAATGGCGAGGGGGGCGTAAAATCGGCGGCGCCTGCGCAGGCTGCGGCGAGGACGGCAATCGTGCCGTCGCGCGCGGCAACAATGGTGGCTCCCGCCTCACCCGAAAGGGGAGCCATCACGATAATGTCAGCAGCGATGGCGATGGGAAATTTCGTGTCACGCTGCATAACGCCACACTATATTACCATACGGTAAAGCAATATTTTCAGATTAAAGCGTATCTCCGATCGCTTTGAACTGTCAATTCGCTGCGAACTCTGATCGATCTTTTTTCAAAACATGACCTAAGTATCTGACCGAAAAAAGCTTATGCGGGCCGAGGGCTCGGACAGTCGCCAGCCCCGGCCCGCAACGCTGCCTGAATGCAGCGCCGGACAGGCAGAAAACGAACGGCGCGGTTGCGATCAGCCCGGCAAGGGCCGTGGCGCTGCGGAGCGGGCATATGGCCGCGCGTGGTGTGGCGGGTGGCGATCCAGGCGCCGAGGAAGCCATCGGTCCCCAGGGATCGGACCCTTCACCGGAAGGCGGCCATTATGGCGCGAACAGGCTCGCCCGCCGCCCCGACAGGCCGGGTGAGGCGGCGGCGGCCATCGAGATCTCGCGCGCGGCTTCCAGCAGCAGCGGCGCCACCGCGTCCATGCGCGCCTCGGTCAGCCGCAGATGGGGCCCGGCGATGGTGACGGCGCCGCTGACCTCCCCGTTCGCGCGCAGCACCGCGGCGGCCATGGCGGCCATCCAGGGCGTGTAGGTCTGCATGGTGATGGCGTAGCCGCGCCGGCGGGTGGCGCGCAGCATTTTGAGGAAGGCCGCGGGCGTGTGCGGCGCGCGTGGGCCGTACTCCTCGCGGGAGCCGAAGCCCTGCTTCTGCACGATCGCGAGCGCGGCCTCGTCGCTCAGATGGGACAGCCAGGCGAGCCCGCTGGCCGAGCAGGACAGCCGGGCCACCTGGCCCATGTCCGGGTCGTAGCGCAGGCCCTGCGGCGAGCCCTGGGCCTTGGCCACGAAGGTCAGGTTGTCGTTGTCGAGCACCGCCAGGCGCACCAGCTCCTGCGTGGCGCTGGCGAGGCGGTCGAGAATCGGCTGCACCACGTCGGTGACGCCGCTGCCGGCGAGGAAGGTGAAGCCGAGCGAGGCGATCTTGGCGGTGAGCAGATAGGCGCCGTGGGCGCGTTCCTGGCGGACATAGCCGCGCTCGACCAGGCTTGCGAGAACGCGATGCGTGGCGCTGCGCGGCATGTGCAGGCGGTCGGCAATCTCGAACAACAGCAGCCCGGCGGCGTTGTTGGCGAGCAGTTCCAGGATGCCCAGCGTGCGTTCCACCAGGCCTTGCGGGGCGCCGGGCTCCTCGGCGATCTCGTCGGCGACGATTTCGAGTTGGCGCATCGCGCTCTTGCTGCCTCCGGTCATGTCAGGTGCACCATGCCGCCCGAGGCCGCCGCCCGGTGCACCGCAAGCGTCGCGGCCAGGGTGCGGGTGGCGTCCGCGCCATCGCTGAGCGGCGCCTCCAGGCCGGCGGTGACGCGCACCAGGTGACGAAGCTGCTCCTCGTAAGGATTGGCGCGCACCACCGGCAAGGTCTCGTGCAGGATCGGCTCGTGCCAGCCGCGGCGCGCGCCGTAATGCCAGTGCACCAGGCCCGGCAGCGTTAGCGATCCCTCGGTGCCGGCGAAGAAATGGGTCTGCACCGGCTCGGCCTGGCTGGGAAACACCGCCGGGCTTTCGCCGGCGGCAAGGTCCCAGCTCCAGGGCGAGGTCGTGGTGTCGGAAATGGCGATGCTGACCAGCGCGCCGCCGGCCAGCTGGAGGATCACCGCGGCCGTGTCCTCCACGGCGAAGCCGCGGCGGGCATTGGATGTGACGGCCTGGACGCCGACGATCTCGCCGCAGACGAAGCGGATGAGATCGATCTCATGGATGAGGTTGATGAGCACCGGCCCACCGCCCAGCTCGCGCCGCCAGCGCAGGTCGAAATACGCGTCGTCCTTGAGCCAAGTATAGAGCACGCTGGCCGCGGTGAGGATGCCGATGCGGCCCTCCCGGATGGCCGTGCGGGCCGCGCGGATGATCGGATTGTGCCGCCGGTGATGGCCCACCATCAAGGGCACGCCGGCGGAAGTGGCCTCGCGCGTCATGGCCTCGGCATCGTCCAGGCGGTCGGCGATGGGCTTTTCGACCAGCACGGGAATGCCGGCGCGGATGAAGTCGCGCGCCACTGCGAGATGGGTCTGGTTCGGGGTGGCCACGATGGCGGCCTGCGGGCGCACCGCATCGATCAGGGCGCGATGGTCGGCAAAC
>JAGXAV010000444.1 GCA_018971455.1 Rhodospirillales bacterium | reverse complement strand
GAACATGCAGTGGCTTTTCTTTCCATTCGCCGGCGGCCCAGCACGAACTCCGAGCCGCCGACTATAACGTCATTGCAGGCAGGATCGACTAGCTTGATTTGACGGCTCCGCCCGCCGGGCACCCGGGGCGCCGCTTGAACGTCCGGCTCCCGAAGCCGGCGGACATCTCATGCCCCGCGCATATCTGCGGTTGCGGCTCGAGTTTGGAGGTCACGCCATACAGCGTGTCCCGGACGCGCGCCACAAACGGCGCCGCCGGCGGGGCGGCGCCCGCCAGGGCCGCTGTCTTGATGAAGTCCCGGCGTTTCCTGGTCAACCTGATCCCTCTCGTGTGCAGTCCGCAAAGCCAAGGCCCTGCCCTGCCACGAAGCCGACGGCACACACCGTCGGCGCCACGCCAGGCCGCCACCCGATAGGGGTCGGTCGACGGCGCGCCGCATGCCCCGCGGCGGCGCCGCATCGTCTCACCTTCCCCACCCGTTCGGGCGTGGGACCAGCACTTCCCCGGGCACCTGTCAGCCTCGCTCCGCGGCCGGCGCCACCGCCGCGGAGATGTCTCACTCTAGCCTTGCACGCTCGCCGCCAACAACTCCCTCACGCCTTCTGCACGTTCCAGAAGGTGACGAAACCATCCAACACGCCGGTCAGCTTCTTGTTGAACGCGGTCGCCGCCAGGGTCTGGCCGAGCGGCACGTAGGGCACGTCGATCAGCGCCTGCAACTGCATCTCCTCGGCGATCTTCTTCTGCGCCGCCAGATCGGGCGCATCGATCCATTGCTGCCGCAGCGCCTCCAGCTTCGGGCTGGTCGGCCAACCGATGGTGCCGGTCTGCGGCCCGTCGCCGCGCAGGAAGGCGTGGCCGACCGGATTGAACTGGTCCGAGCCCGCCCAGAAGGTGTTGAACACGCTCCAGCCGCCCTGGCTGATCGGGTCCTTCTTGGCGCGCCGCTGAATCACCGTGCCCCAGTCCATCGCCTGGTAATCAACGTTGAGCCCCGCCTTGCCGAGCGCGTCGGCGCACACATCGGCCAGCGCCTTGAGGATCGGGAAATTGGTCGGCGCCAGCAGCACCACCTTCTCGCCCTTATAGCCGGCGGCGAGGATCTCCTTCTTCGCGCCCGCATAGTCGCGCGGGCCCTTGAACACATCGAGCCCGGCCTCGCTCGCCATCGGCGTGCCGGGGCAGAACACCCCGTCCGGCACATGCCACATCTTGGGATCGGTACCGGCCACCGCGGTGACAAAATCCTGCTGGTTGATCACCTTCAGCACGGCGCGGCGGATCGCCGGGTTGTTGAACGGCTCGGTCAGATGGTTGAAGCGCATGCAGCCGAGCAGGCCGGTCGGGTCTTGGATCTCGACCACCAGATCCTTGTGCCCGCGCAGCAGCGGCAGCATGTCGTTGGTGGGGTTCTCCCACCAATCCACCTCGTTGTTCTGCAACGCGCCGGCCGCGGTCGCGGCATCGGGCACCACGTGCCACTCCACCCGATCGAAATGCGCGATCTTCGGGCCCGCCGTGCCGCTGGCCACCCCACCCTGGCGCGGCACGTAGCCGGCGAAGCGGTCATAGACCACGCGCGAGCCGACCACCCGCTCCTTGGCGTTGAACGTGTAGGGGCCGCTGCCGACCATTTCGGTGATCTGCGTGAACGGATCGGTCTTGGCCAGCCGCTCCGGCATCATCGCCG
This sequence comes from Rhodospirillales bacterium, assembly GCA_018971455.1. Classification (GTDB taxonomy): domain Bacteria; phylum Pseudomonadota; class Alphaproteobacteria; order Acetobacterales; family Acetobacteraceae; genus REEB85. The sequence continues at coordinate 1,035 of JAGXAV010000444.1, read as the reverse complement.
GGAAGCTCGAGGCCGATTTGCCAAGCGCCTCGGCGACCAGCGCGAACGGCTTCTTGAGGCGGAACTGAATGGTCCGGTCATCCGCGGCGGTCAGCTCGTCCGTGACATCCATCAGCGTCTGGCCGTAGGTGTCGCGCTTGCCCCAGCGCTGGATGCTGGCCACGCAGTCGCGCGCCAGGACGCGCTCGCCGTCATGCCATTTCAGCCCGTCGCGCAGCGTGATGCGGACCAGCTTGCCATCCTTGTCGGTGGTCATGCCGGCGGCCATCTGGGGGCTGACCTTGTACTGCGCATCAGTGCCGAACAGCGTGTCGAACACGAGGTAGCCGTGATTGCGCGTGACGTAGGCGGTGGTCCAGATCGGATCGAGAATCGTGACATCCGATTGCGGAATGAATTTCAGCACCTTGCTGCCCTGCGCGGCGGCAATGCGGGGTGCCGCCAATGCGGCACCGCCGGCGGCCAGGGTGCCGGCCAGGAAACTGCGTCGCTTCATCATCGGATCCCTTCCATCTGCCTTACCGTGCCGCGTAGCCGAAGCCGATGCTGCCCTGCATCCCGGTCTGCGTCCAGACCGCCTTGGTCTGGCCGTACTCCGCCAGCGCTTCCTGGCCTGAGCTGCGGCCATGCCCGGAGGCATGGAACCCGCCGAACGGCACGGAGACATGGATGGTGCGATAGCCGTTGATCCAGAACGTGCCGGCCCGCACCGCCTCGGCCACGCGATGGGCCCGCCCGACATCCTGCGTCCACACCGCGCCGGCCAGGCCGAAGCGCGTGTCATTGGCCAGCCGCACCGCGTCGGCCTCGTCATCGAACGGCAACGCGGCCACCACCGGCCCGAAAATCTCGTCGCGCACCGCCGCCGACTGCACGGGCGGGCGGTCCAGGATGGTCGGCGCCATCCAGAACCCGCCGGCCGGCAGGTCGCCGGGCAGGGCGGCCGCAATGCGCGCCGCGCCGTCGGCCTCGCCGGCCGCCACCAGCCGGCCGATATGGGCGAACTGGCGCGCCGTCGCCACCGGCCCCAGCTCG
>JAGXAV010000443.1 GCA_018971455.1 Rhodospirillales bacterium | reverse complement strand
TGCCGCGCCATTGCAAGGCCCCTGGCCGGCGCGATATCTCCCTTGACGCGGCAACGCCCGGGCAAGGGCGGCGCGGACCGCGGGTGCGACTCCGGAGGCCATCGACGTGACCGTCAGCCTGACCCATGCCGCGGCCCCGATGCTGGCCGCGTTTCTCGCCTCCCTGGTCGAGTTCGTCGAGGCGCTCACCATCGTGCTCGCGGTCGGCACCGTGCGCGGCTGGCGGCCGGCGCTGGCGGGCAGTGGTGCTGCGCTGCTGGTGCTGCTGGGGCTCATCGCCGTGCTCGGCCGCGCGCTCACCCGCATTCCGCTGCCCGTGGTGCAGCTTGGCGTGGGCACGCTTCTGCTGCTGTTCGGCCTGCGCTGGCTGCGCAAGGCGGTGCTGCGCGCGGCCGGCGTCATCGCCCTGCATGACGAGGAGGCCGCTTTCGCCGCCGAGACCGCCGCCTTGCGCCGGCTTGGCGGCATCACCCGGGGCTGGGACCGGCTGGCCTTCGCCACCAGCTTCAAGATCACCATGCTGGAGGGCACCGAGGTCGTGTTCATCGTCATCGCCGTGGGGGCGGGCGGCAGCGGCCTGCTGGTGCCGGCCAGCCTGGGCGCGCTGGCGGCACTGCTGGCGGTCATCATCCTCGGCCTCGTGGTGCATCGCCCGCTCGCCCGGGTGCCGGAGAACACGCTGAAATTCGGCGTCGGCGTGCTGCTCAGCGCCTTCGGCACGTTCTGGGTGGGCGAGGGGATCGGGCTGCATTGGCCGGGCGCCGACTGGTCGATCCTGGCGCTCATCGTAGGCTTCCTGGCGACCTCCCTGCCGATGGTTGCGATGTGCCGCGGCCGCGCGCCGGTGCGGGGCTAGGCGGGGATGGTCTGGCTGCGCACCATCCTGAGCGAAATCCTCGGCCTGTTCGTCGATGACGGGGCCTTCGCCGTGGCCATCCTGGCCTGGATCGCGCTGCTCTGGTGGCTCGCCCCGTGGCTGACGCCCACCCTGCGCGGGCCGCTGCTGTTTGCCGGCCTCGCCGCCATCCTGCTGGAGAGCGCGCTGCGCCGCGCCCGGCGCTGAGGCGGCCTCTCGCCCTCACCCGGACGCCGATGTAGTCTGCGCCCCCCATCGCCGCCGCCGACCGCCCCCTTCAAGAAACCGCCGAGGAAGCCGCCATGCCCGCCTATCGCTCCCGCACCACCACCCACGGCCGCAACATGGCCGGCGCCCGCGCCCTGTGGCGCGCCACCGGCATGGGCGATGGCGATTTCGGCAAGCCCATCATCGCCATCGCCAATTCCTTCACCCAGTTCGTGCCCGGCCATGTGCACCTGAAGGATCTCGGCCAGCTGGTCGCCGGCGAGGTGCAGAAGGCCGGCGGTGTGGCCAAGGAGTTCAACACCATCGCCGTCGATGACGGCATCGCCATGGGCCATGACGGCATGCTCTACAGCCTGCCCTCGCGCGAGCTGATCGCGGATGCCGTGGAATACATGGTGCAGGCGCATTGCGCCGACGCGCTGGTGTGCATTTCCAACTGCGACAAGATCACGCCCGGCATGCTGATGGCGGCGATGCGGCTGAACATCCCCACCGTGTTCGTCTCCGGCGGGCCGATGGAGGCCGGCAAGATGCGCGAGGGGGCGACGATCCGCCGCACCGACCTCATCACCGCCATGGTCGCCGCCGCCGACCCCAAGGTGAGCGACGACGAGGCCGCGGCACAGGAGCGCTCCGCCTGCCCGACCTGCGGCTCCTGCTCTGGCATGTTCACCGCCAATTCGATGAACTGCCTGACCGAGGCGCTGGGTCTTGCCTTGCCGGGCAACGGCACGCTGGTCGCCACCCATGCCGACCGCGAGAAGCTGTTCGTCGAGGCCGGGTGGACGGTGGTCGATCTTGCACGGCGCTGGTACGAGCAGGACGACGCCTCCGCCCTGCCGCGCAACATCGCCACCCGGGCGGCCTTCGAGAACGCCATGTCGCTCGACATCGCCATGGGCGGATCGACCAACACCGTGCTGCACCTGCTCGCCGCCGCCCAGGAGGGCGGTGTGGATTTCACGATGCAGGACATCGACCGGCTGTCCCGCCGGGTGCCCAATCTGTGCAAGGTCTCCCCGTCGGTGGCGGATGTGCATGTCGAGGACGTGCACCGCGCCGGCGGCATCATGGGCATCGTCGGCGAACTCGACCGCGCCGGGCTGATCGACACCACGGTGGCCACCGTTCATGCGCCGAGCCTGGCCAAGGCGCTCGCGCAATGGGATGTGCGCGCCAATGCCGAGGGCAACGCGGCAACCCTGTTCACCGCGGCGCCTGGCGGCGTGCGCACCACGCAGGCATTCAGCCAGAACAGCCGATACGAGGCGCTTGATCTCGACCGCGAGAAGGGCGTCATCCGCGATGTGGCCCACGCCTTCAGCAAGGATGGCGGGCTGGCCGTGCTCTACGGCAACCTGGCGCGCGACGGCGCCATCGTGAAGACCGCCGGCGTCGATGCCTCCAACCTCGTCTTCGCCGGCCCCGCGCGCATCTTCGAAAGCCAGGAGGCCGCGGTGGCGGGCATCCTGGGCGACGCCGTGAAGGCGGGCGACGTGGTGCTGATCCGCTACGAGGGGCCGAAGGGCGGGCCGGGCATGCAGGAGATGCTGTACCCGACCAGCTATCTGAAATCCAAAGGCCTCGGGAAGCTGTGCGCACTGGTCACGGACGGGCGCTTCTCCGGCGGCACCTCGGGCCTGTC
>JAGXAV010000442.1 GCA_018971455.1 Rhodospirillales bacterium | reverse complement strand
CAGCGCCGAGCGCATCGGCCTGGTCGATCATGTGGTGGCCAGCGGGACGGTGCTCGACGCCGCCCTGCAACGCGCGGCCGGCCTGGCCGAGGCGGCGCCGCTGCCCATCGCCATGACCAAGGCCTTCCTGGCCCAGGGGCTGGCCGCGTCGCTGGACTGGGAACGCAATGCGCAATCGACGCTGTTCCTGACCGGCGACCATGCCGAGGGGAAGGCCGCCTTTCTCGCCAAGCGGGCGCCACGGTTTTCGGGAGTCTGAGCATGGCCACGCCTGCCTCGCTCGACGAACTCGACGCGCTGGACGATGACGGCTTCCGCCTCGCCGTGCGGCACTGGGTGGCGGCGAACTACCCGGCCGAATTGCGCAATCCGCCCAAGCGGCTGCACTGGGCGGAGAACAAGGTGTGGTACCACAAGCTCGCCGCGCAGGGCTGGCTGTGCCCCGGCTGGCCACGCGCGATGGGCGGCATGGGGCTGTCGGCGGCGCGGCAGATCATCATGATCGAGGAGTTCGAGCGCCATGGTGTGGCGCGCACCAACGATCACGGCATCGTCATGGTCGGGCCGCTGCTCATTCAATATGGCAGCCAGGAGCAGCGGGATTTCTTCCTGCCGAAAATCCTCGCCGGCGAGCATGTCTGGTGCCAGGGCTATTCGGAGCCCAATGCGGGCTCCGACCTTGCCGGGCTGCGCACCGAGGCGATCTCCGACGGCGAGGACTGGATCGTCAACGGGCAGAAGACCTGGACGACGCTGGCCAGTGATGCCAACTGGATCTTTCTGCTGGTGCGCACGGACCGGGCCGCCAAGAAGCAGGAGGGGATCTCCTTCCTGCTGGTGCCGATGAACAGCCCGGGCATCACCGTGCGCCCGATCATCAACCTCGATCTCCATGACGAGTTCTGCGAGGTGTTCTTCGACAATGTCCGCGTGCCCAAGGCGTGGACGGTGGGCGAGGTGAACAAGGGCTGGACGATGGCCAAGGCGCTGCTCGGATTCGAGCGCATCTTCCTCGGCTCGCCCAAGCTTTCGGCCTATGCGCTGGCGCGGCTGAGGCTGCTCGCCGAGCGGATGGGGGTGTGGGAGGAACCGGCCTTCCACGACCAGTACACGCGCCTGCGCCTCGACCTCGCCGATCTCAAATCCCTCCATGCCCGCTACGTCGATGTCGTGCGGCGCGGCGAGACGCTGGGGCCCGACGTGTCGATGCTCAAGCTGGTGCAGACGGAGCTGTTCCAGAAAATTACCGACCTGATGCTCGAGATCGCCGGCGAGAATGCGGGGCTGCTCGACCCGATGGAGGGCAATCGGGAGCTGCACCCCTCGGGCCTGTTCATCCAGGCGCGGCCGAGCACGATCTATGGCGGCTCGAACGAGATCCAGCGCAACATCCTGGCCAAGAACGTGCTCGCCCTGCCCGGCTGAGCGCGCCCCGGAGGACATCATGGACCGCTTCCCGACGACGATCGCCGGCAGCCTGCCCAAGCCGTCCTGGCTGGCCGAGCCGCAGGTGTTGTGGCCGGCCTGGCGGCAGGAGGGCGAGGAGCGCGAGGCCGCCAAGCGCGATGCCACTCTGTTGTGGCTGAAGGAACAGGAGAGCGCCGGGATCGACATCGTCAGCGACGGCGAGCAGTCCCGGCAGCATTTCGTCCACGGATTCCTCGAGCATGTCGAGGGGATCGATTTCGCGCAGAAAGTGCGCATGGGCATTCGCAACAACCGCTACGACGCGATGGTGCCGACCGTCACCGGGCCGCTGCGATTGCCCGCGCGGGTGCACCAGGCCGAGGCGCGGCTACTGCGTGCGCATACCGGGCGGCGGGTGAAGTTCACCCTGCCCGGGCCGATGACGATCATCGACACGCTGGCGGACGGTTATTACGGCGACCGGGTGAAGATGGCCTTCGCCTTTGCCGATCTGCTCAACCAGGAGGCGCGCGGGCTGGAGGCGGACGGGGTGGATGTCATCCAGTTCGATGAGCCGGCCTTCAACGTCTATATGCAGGAGGCGTGCGACTGGGGCATCGAGGCGCTGCACCGCGCCATCGAGGGGCTGCGCTGCACCACGGCGGTGCATATCTGCTACGGCTACGGCATCGAGGCCAACATCAACTGGAAGAAGACGCTCGGCGAGGAATGGCGGCAATACGAGCAGGTCTTCCCGGCACTGGCGCGCAGCCGGATCGATCAGGTCTCGCTCGAATGCGCGAACTCCCATGTGCCGGCCGAGTTGATGCGGCTGCTCGAGGGCAAGGATGTGCTGGTCGGCGTGATCGATGTGGCCAGCACGCGCGTCGAGACGGCGGAGGAGGTGGCGGCGACCATTCGTGGCGCGCTGCGCCATGTGGCGCCCGAACGGTTCATTGCCTGCACGAATTGCGGCATGGCGCCGATGGAGCGCGGCGTGGCGCTCGGCAAGCTGCGGGCGCTCGCCGCCGGGGCGCGGCTGGCCTGCACAGCGCCATGACGCGGCCCGCGCCGCGCTGATGGCCGGGGCGCCGTGATCAGCCGGCGACCCGGTTGCTCATCGGGCCGAGGCGCAGGCCCGGGCGCAGGTGGCGGAAGGGCAGCACAGCGGGATCGGCCACCACCGGTCCGGGCGCCGCGGCGACCAGCACCGCCTCGGCGATCGGCTGGAAATCGGCCCGGAAATGCACCGAGGATTTCAGCGCGATGATGGCGCAGTCCGACGGCTCGATGCCGACATGGCGGATCAGCGACTGATCGAGCGC
>JAGXAV010000441.1 GCA_018971455.1 Rhodospirillales bacterium | reverse complement strand
CCCGCCATCGCCTGCAACAGCAGCGCGCAATCCTCCGCCGTCCACGCCATCGGCCCGGCATGGTCGAGCGAGAAGGCGAGCGGCAGGATGCCGGCGCGGCTGCACAGCCCGTAGGTCGGCTTGAGGCCGGCAATGCCGCAGAACGCCGCCGGCCCGCGGATCGAGCCGCCCGTGTCCGAGCCGGTGCCGCCCAGCACGAGCCCCGCCGCCACCGCGGCGCCGGTTCCCGAAGACGATCCGGAGGTGAAACGTGTCGTATCCCAGGGGTTGCGCGCCGGCGGCCAGGGCAGGTCGAAGCTCGGCCCGCCGAAGGCGAATTCATGGGTGGCGAGCTTGCCCAGCATCACCGTGCCGGCCTCGGCGAGCTTGCGCACGGTGGTGGCGCTCTCCCGCGGCACATTGTCGATCAGCAGCTTCGAATGCGCCGTCGTGCGCAGCCCCGCCGTGCCGTAGATGTCCTTGTGGGCGATCGGAATGCCGTCGAGCGGCCCGCGCGCCTGCCCGGCCATGATCCGCGCCTCCGCCGCGCGGGCCTGCGCCAGCGCCCCCTCGGCGTCGAGCAGGATGAAACTGTGCAGCCGGGAATCGAGCGCCTCGATGCGCGCGAGGCAGGCGCGGGTGAGTTCCACCGGCGAGAGCTTGCGCGCGGCGAAACCCCGCGCCGCCGCGGCGATGGTCGGCAGCGCCACGCTCACGACGCCGCACCGTCGGGGCGGAAAGTCACCGCCGGCTCCACCTCGCGCGGGCGCAGCGGCATGCGCAGCCGCTCCAGCATCGCCTCCAGATGGGTCCAGCCCAGATAGATTTCGGCCTGCTCCACCTCGCTCAGCGGCAGGCCCGAGCGGCGCACCAGGGCTGCGAAATCCTCAGGCGAGGTCTTGGCCGGCATGTCACCCTCCGTCGCATGGCCGATCAGAGATAGCCGCTTCCCGCCTCCTCGGCAAAGCGCGCGGGATCGCCCTCCCAGACGATGCGGGCATGTTCGAGCACGTAGACGCGATCGGCATGGGGCAGCGCGAAGGTGACGTTCTGCTCGCCGAGCAGCACCGTGATGTCGGTGGTCTGGCGCAGCCGCTCCAGCGCCTTGGACAGCAATTCGAGGATCACCGGCGCCAGCCCCAGCGTCGGCTCGTCGAGGATCAGCAGCTTGGGCTGCATCATCAGCGCGCGCGCGATCGCCAGCATCTGCTGCTCGCCGCCCGACAGCGTGCGCGCCGCCTGGCCCTGGCGGGCCTGCAGGATGGGAAACAGCTCGAACAGCCAGGCGATCTGTCGCTCCGCCTCGGCCGGCGTGCAGTGCTGGCCACCGAGATCGAGGTTTTCGCGCACGCTCATCTCGCCGAACAGCTCGCGGCTTTCCGGGCATTGCACGATGCCGCCGCGCGCAATCTGGGCGGGCGTGCGCCCGGCCAGCGTCTCGCCGCGCCAGTTGATGGCGCCGCTGCTCGCCACCAGGCCGGAGATGGCGTTGAACAGCGTCGTCTTGCCCGCGCCGTTCAGGCCGACGATGGAGACGAACTCCCCCTCGCCGACATGGATCGAGACATCCTCCAGCGCCTGCGCCTTGCCGTAGAGCACGCTGACGCCGCGCACGTCGAGCAGCGGCGTGCGGCCCTTGCCCTCGCGCTCCGGCCGCGCCGCGGTCTCGATCTTGCCACCGAGATAGACGCGCCGCACCGTCTCGTTGCGCATCACCTCCTCGGCCGACCCCTCGGCGACCCGCTCGCCGAGATACATGGCCAGCACGCGGTCCACCAGGGCCGCGACGCCCTTGACGTTGTGGTCCACCAGCAGCACGGCATGGCCCTCGGCGCGGAAGCTGCCGATCAGGGTGGAGAAATCGGCCACCTCGCCCGAGGTCAGCCCGGCGAAGGGCTCGTCGACCAGCACCACCTTGGGGTTGCGCGCGATCGCCTTGGCCAATTCCAGCCGGCGCAAATCGGCGAATGGCAGGGTGCGCGGCAGCCGGTGCATCACGCCGCCGAGGCCGACGCGCGCGGCGATCTCCTCGGCGCGGCGGCGCACGTGCAGATCGGCGGTCAGCATGAACAGATTGTCGGGCAGCAGGGCGAGCACGATGTGCTCCAGCACGGTCTGGCGCTGCAACGGATGGGAATGCTGGAACACCAGCCCGATGCCCGCGCGCGCGATGCGGTGCGTCGGCCACCCCGCGACATCCCGCCCCTCCAGACGCACCATACCCTCATTGGGCTTCTCGATGCCCATGATGCATTTCATCACGGTGGACTTGCCCGAGCCGTTGGGCCCGATCAGGCCGAGGATCTCGCCGCCCCTGATGGTGAACCCGATATCCTTCACCGCCACCAGGCCGCCGAACCGCTTGGTCAGGCCGCTGACCTCGAGCATCGCGCTCATCGCCGGCCCTCCCCGCGCGACAGCATGCCGAGGAACCCGCCGGGGAAGAACAGGATGACGGTGAGCGCCACCGCCGACACCACCAGGGTGGAGAGCTGGCCGAGCGGGCGCAGGATTTCCGCCGCCACGATCAAGAAGATCGAGCCGATCGCCGCCCCCAGGATGGTGCGCCGCCCGCCCAGCACGGCGGCGATGATGAACTGCACGCCGATCGTCAGATCGACCACCGTGCCGACCGAGACGGTGCCGAGATAGAAGATGATCATGCCGCCGGCGAGGCCGGAGAACAGCGCGCTGATGCAGAAGGCGGCCAGCTTGTGCTTGGTGACGTTGAAGCCGAGCGCCGCCGCCTCGACGCTGTCCTGCCC
>JAGXAV010000440.1 GCA_018971455.1 Rhodospirillales bacterium | reverse complement strand
GGCCAGGCGGGGCAGGGTGGTGCGGTAGGCGCGCAGCAGGAAGGCCGCCTCCACCAGGTCGCCCTGGGCCTGCTTGATGGCGAGGGCGGCGAGATCGCGATCGTACAGCGAGCCCTCCGCCATCACCCGGTCGACGGCGCGCCCGAGCTGCGCGCCGATCTGCGCCGTCGCCAGCTCCGGCACCGCGGGGTCGCCGCGGCGCGTCGCATCGCGCCAGGCATGGGCGTTGTCGATGGCCCGCTCGCCACCTTTGACGGCGACATACGCCATGCCTCAGCCCTCCGTGATGCGCAGGCTGCGCGGCAGGGCCGCGACCTGCGTGCCGCTGCACAGGATGAGATCGACCCCGCACGGAAAACGCGCCCGGTTGGCCGCCCAGGCCGCCACGAACCCCTCGCCCAGTCCGCGCGCGCGGAAGGGGGCGGGGTGCGCAAGCCCGGGCCCGTCAAGCAGGTAGGAAGTGCCGGTTTGCAGCTCCGGCAGCTGGAGGATGAGCGTGGCCGACTCCTCTGGCGCCTCGTCGCTGCCCGCGGCGAGGGCGGCCAGATCGACCATCCGCTCCGCCAGCACGAAGCGCGCATGGCCCGCCGTGGCGGCGCGCATGTCGCAATGAAACCCGATCCAGTCGCGGGCGACCTCGAACCCGTCCGTCACGTGCAGGCTGGTCTCGCCATCCACCAGCGTCAGCAGCACGGCGGCGGTGGCGCGGTGCAGGCCCGCCGGCGGCGCGAGGTGCTCGCCGGCCTGGTGCACCGTGCCGGGCCGGGCCATGGCGGCGAGCACGGTGCGGAAACAGGCCTGGGCGTCGCGCACCGGGTCGGCGAAGCCGGGAAGATCGACCAGCATCGGTCAGGACCGCATCGTTGCCATGGTGAAGAACTGCACCTGCGTCGCCGCGGCGCGGCGGGCGTCGGCAGCCGTGCGGGCTTCCTGGGCTGCGCGCAGCGGCGCAACCAGCCGCGCCGTGAAAACCTCATGCAGCGACGGATCCTGCAGGGCGGCGTCGATGCGCGCGGCAAGCTCGGCCCGCGCGCCATCCCGCCCGGCGATGCTGGCATGGCCGATCTGCCCGCCGGCGGAGCGCACCGTGCAGCGCGTCACCGTCATCTCGCCCAGGTTGAACGCGGCCCCGCCGCCGCCGGCGCGTCCCCGCAGCATCACGAGCCCCGTCTGGGGTCCGCGCAGAACGAGATGGTCAGGCAGGGCGGGGCAGGCGGCCAGGGCTCCGGCAAGCTCGTCCAGCCCGGCCCGCGCGAGCACGCGCATCCAGCCCTGGCGGGCGGCGATGGCGGTCGGACTTTCGGCGGCGGGTTCGGTCATGGCCGGTTGCTCGTGCAATAGACATCTAGACAACTAGATCAGCACCCGATTATCGTCAAGCCAATCCAGCACGACACCGGCCGGGAATGGATGAAGAGACCATGACGATGCCGCCGACATGACGCCCGATACCGGCCATCCCGCGCGCGAGCCCGGCGTGTCGCTGTGGCGACAGATCGCAACCACCCTGGCCGGCGAGATCGAGTCCGGCCAGCACGCCCCCGGCGCCCGCCTGCCCACCGAGGCCCAGCTCGCCAGCCGCTTCGCCGTCAATCGCCACACCGTCCGCCGCGCGCTCGAGGAATTGTCGCGCGGCGGGCAGGTGCGCATCGAACAGGGTCGCGGCAGCTTCGTCGCCGAGGATATTCTTGATTATGCGGTCTCCGCCCGCACCCGCTTCTCCGAATGGATCTCCCGCCACAACAAGGAGCCGTCGGGCCAGATTCTCGAACTCGCGGAGATCGCAGCCCCGGCAACGGTCGCGGCCGGGCTCGGCCTGCGCACCGGGGCACGGGTCATCCGCCTCGAAAGGCTCGGCCTCGCCGATGGCCGGCCGGTCAGTCTGGCGGCGCATCATTTCCCGGCCGCCCGGCTTCCCGGCCTGCTCGCCGCCCTGCGCAAGCACGCCACCATCACCGCCGCCCTGGCGGCGATCGGCATCGCCGATTACCGGCGCCAGGTCACCCGCGTCTCCGCCCGCCTGCCCTCGGCCCAGGAGGCAGCCCTGCTGCGCACCGCGCGCAACCGGCCGCTGCTGATCGCCGAGAACGTCAATGTCGATCGTCGCGGCGCGGTCATCGAGTTCGGCATCGCCTGCTATCCCACGCCGCGCGTCCAGATCGTCTTCGAGCCCTGACGGGCCGCCCCCACCGCCCCACCTCCAGCCGCAAGGTCGCCATCCCGCATGCAGAGCCTGCACATCACCGGCGGTCAGGTGCTTGCCGAGGGCGCGTTGCACGCCACCGATCTCGTCATCGAGGGCGACGCCATCGCCGGCCTCGGCACCGGCACCGCCCGCCACCGGCTCGACGCCGCGGACCTGCTGGTGCTGCCCGGCATCGTGGATATTCACGGCGATGCGTTCGAGCGGCAGATGCAGCCGCGCCCCGGCGTCGATTTCCCGACCGAGCTGGCCCTGGCCGACACCGAATCCCAGCTTCTCGCCAACGGCATCACCACCGCCTTCCACGGCGTCACCCTCTCATGGGAGCCGGGGCTGCGCAGCCACGCCGCCTGGCGCCGCCTGCTCGCGGCCCTGGCCGCCGGGCGCTTTCTCTGCGACATGCGCGTGCACCTGCGCTGGGAGGCCTTCAACCTCGCCGCCCTGGACGAGGCACTGGCCGACATCGCCGCCGGCCGCGTCCATCTTCTCGCCTTCAACGACCACACGACGGCGATCCTGAAGAAGATCGCCGATCCGGTGAGC
>JAGXAV010000439.1 GCA_018971455.1 Rhodospirillales bacterium | reverse complement strand
GCTGCCGCTGGTGCTGGGCTTCCTGGTGGCGCTGGCGGTGCATGCGCTGCCGCCGGCGCAGCGGCTGCGCGGCTGGTACCTCTGGCTGGTGCTGGCGCTGGGCGCCGTCACCTGCGCCTTCGGCGTGGTTGGCGGGCTGGGCGGGCTGCTGCCTTGACAGATGCGGCGCAGACGCGCCTTCCCGCGTCATGAAACGCAGCCTGCACATCAGCCTCGGCCTGCTGGCCATCACCATGGGCGGCGGCGTCGCCATCGCCCTGGTGCTGTGGTACGGCGTGCGCGGCATCGGCGGCGAAGTGATCGCGGCCGCCTGGGTGGTGGCGCCGGGCACCGCCCTGCTGTTCGGACAGCTCTATCTCTCCGCCATCGCCTGGCGGCTGGCCTGCGGGGTGGCGCAGCCCAGCACCGGCGCCTTCCTGATGGCGCGCTGGGTGCGCGAAGCGGTCAATTCCCTGCTGCCGGTCGCCCAGCTCGGCGGCAACGTGGTCGGCGTGCGCCTGCTCGCGCGCCGCGGGCTGGCCGGCGCGCTGGGGGCACTCGGCACCATCCTCGACCTCACGGTGGAAGCCGGCACGCAGCTCGTCTTCACGCTCGAGGGCGCCGGCCTGCTGCTGCTCTACGGCCTGCATGTGCCGCCCTGGCTCAGCTGGGCGTTGCTGCCGGTGGCGCTCGGGCTGGCCGGGTTCATCCTGGCCCAGCGCATCGGGCTGATGCGGCTGGTGGCATGGCTCGCGGGCCGGCTCGCCGGCATGTTTCCGGCCCTCACCGCCAGCACGCTCGGCGATCTGCACGGCGATCTGCGCCGGTTGCAGGGCAATCGCGGGGCGCTCCGGCGGGCGCTCGCGCTGCATCTGCTGACCTGGCATCTCGGCATCGCCGAGACGTGGCTGGCGCTGGCCGCCCTCGGCCACCCGGCGCCGTTCGCGCAGGCCTTCGCCGTCGAGAGCCTGGGCATGGCCGCGCGCAGCGCGGGCTTCGCCGTGCCCGGCGCGCTCGGCGTGCAGGAAGCCGGTTTCATCCTCGCCTGCGGCCTGTTCGCCATTCCGCCCGATATCGCCATCGCGCTGTCGGTGCTCAAGCGCCTGCGCGAGCTGACGGTCGGCGTGCCCGGGCTGCTGGCGTGGCAATGGAGCGAGGGACGGCACTGGCTGCGCCGGGCGCGGGCTATTCCAGCTGCAGCAGCACCGGCACCATCGAAAGCACCAGAAGCCCCGCCATGACGAGGTTGAAGGTGCGCAGCCGCGCCGGGACGGCGAGCGCGCGCGACGCCGAGGCGCCGAGCAGCGCCCAGGCCAGGCTGGAGGGAATGCCGACGATGACGAGCAGGGCGCTCATCGTCAGGATCTGCGGCACCAGCGGCGCGCCGGCCACCGTCCAGGTGGTGGCGACGCTCAGCGCCAGCACCCAGGCCTTGGGGTTGATCCACTGGAACATCGCGCCCCCCACCAGCCCCATCGGCGCCCGCCGCTCCCCCTGGCCGGGTGCCGGGGCGGTGGCGATCTTCCAGGCCAGCAGCAGCAGCCATGCCGCCCCGATGCCGCGCAGCAGCGTGTGCAGCCACGGATAGGCGGCCAGCGGCACCGACAGGCCGAGCCCGACCAGCACCACCAGCACGCCGAAGCCGATGACGATCCCGCTGATCATCGGCAGGGCCGCACGCAGCCCGTGGCTGGCGCCGACGGCGGCGATCATCACGTTGTTCGGCCCCGGCGTGATCGAGGCGACGAAGCCGAACAGCAGGAAGGCGAGCAGCGGAAACTGCATGGCGATCACCCGGGCGCGCGGCGGACAAGCCGGCCGGCGCGCTCCGCGGTCGCGCCCTGCCCGTGCACATAGGCCGAACGTCCGTTGACCCAAGTTTCCAGAATGCCGTCGGCCGCCTGGATGGGATTCTCGAAATCGGCCGTGTCGCGCACCGTCGCGGGGTCGAACAGCACGAGATCGGCATGAGCACCGGCGCGGATGACGCCGCGATCGGCCATGCCGAACACCGCGGCGACGCGCCCGGTCATCTTGTGGACGGCGGTCTCGAGGCTGAACAGGCCGAGATCGCGCGCGTAATGGCCGAGCACGCGCGGGAAGGTGCCCCACAGGCGGGGATGGGGGAAGGCGTCGTGCGGAATGCCGTCCGAGCCGATCATGCTGAGCGGATGGGCGAGAATGCGCTGCACGTCGGCCTCGTCCATCTGGAAGAAGATGCCGCCGGCCGGCAGCAGGCGCCGCCCCGCCTCCTTCAGATCCACGCCCCATTCGGCGGCGATCTCGGCGAGCCAGCGCCCGTTATGCTCGGGATGCGGCACCGACCAGGTGATCTTCACCGGCACGTCGTCGCGCAGGCGGTCGGGCATCAGCACGGTCGAGCCGGCGGCGTAGGGATAGACGTCGAACGCCACGCGCTGGGTCTCGGCGGCGGCGGCGAGGCGCGGCAGGGTCTGCGTGGAGCGGCCGAAATTCTCCGGCATGGCGCATTTGTGGTGGCTGATCACCACCGGCGCACCGACCGCCCGCCCGATGCCCAGGCTTTCCTCGATGGAGTCCAGAACGCGCGCCGCCTCGTCGCGCATATGCGTGACGTAGAGCCCGCCCGCCGCGCGCAACGCCTCGGCCACCGCGATCACCTCCGCGGTCGGTGCCATCATGTTCGGCGGATAGTAGAGGCCGGTGGAAAACCCCGCGGCGCCCTCGGCCAGCGCATCGGCCAGCCGCGCCTGCATGCGCGCCGCCTCGGCGTCGGTCGCGGCGCGCTGCGT
>JAGXAV010000438.1 GCA_018971455.1 Rhodospirillales bacterium | reverse complement strand
GGCGGCATCGCCCTGGTGCTGATCATGTCCGGCCTGGCGACGGCGCGCGCCGTCGGCCGGCCGATCGTGGCGATGACCCGCATCGTCCAGCGCATGGCCGAGGGTAAGGCCGCCGAGCCGGTCGCCTTCAAGGACCGCCGCGACGAGGTCGGCCGCATGGCCGCGGCCCTCGAGATCCTGCGCCAGGCCGTGCAGCGCGCCTTCGTGCAGGGGCAGATGATCGAACAGATGCCGCTCGGCGTGATGACCGCCGAGGCGAGCGGCGATTTCCGGATTTCCTACGTCAACGCCCAGACCCGCAAGCTGCTTGCCCCGATCGCCGCCGCCCTGCCGGTCGCGGTGGAGGATCTCGTCGGCCACAGCATCGACATGTTCCACGCGGCACCGGAGCGCCAGCGCGCCCTGCTGTCCGATCCCGCGCGCCTGCCGCACCGGGCGCGCGTGAAGATGGGTCAGACGATCTTCGAGCTCAACGTCTCGGCGCTGCGCGGCGCCGATGGCAGCTACGCCGGCCCCATGGTGGTATGGACCGATCTGACGCAGCAGGTGCAGCTCTCCCGCCGGTTCGAGGATTCGGTGGCCGGCATTGCCAGCGAGGTCGGCCACTCCGCCGCCGACATGCGCGCCAATGCCGCCTCCATGCGCGGCACTGCCGAGGATAGCGGCGCGCGGCTGGGCGTGGTGGCCGATGCCTCGCGCGACGCCACCGGCAACGTGCAGGCGGTGGCGGCCAGTGCGGAGGAGCTGGCGCGCTCGGTGGAGGAGATCGCCCGGCGGGTCGCCGAGAGTGCCGCCATCGCCGGCCAGGCGGTGAGCGAGGCGGAGGCGACGGATCGCTGCGTCGCCGGGCTGTCGGACGCGGCGGCGCGCATCGACGACGTGGTCAAGTTGATCGGCGACATTGCCGGGCGCACCAACCTGCTGGCGCTCAACGCCACCATCGAGGCCGCGCGGGCGGGCGAGGCGGGCCGCGGGTTCGCCGTGGTCGCCGGCGAGGTGAAGACCCTGGCCAGCCAGACCGCCAAGGCGACCGGCGAGATTGCCGCCCAGATCACCGCCATGCAGGGCGCCACCGGCCAGGCGGTGGCGGCGTTGCGGTCCATCGGCGGCACCATCCAGCGCATGAACGAGATCGCCACCGCCATCGCCGGTGCGGTGGAGCAGCAGGGTGCCGCGACGCAGGAGATCGCCCGCGCCGTGCAGCAGGCCGCCGCCGGCACCGCGCAGGTCGATGGCAACATCGCCGAGGTGAGCGACGCGGTGCGCCGCACCGGCAGCCAGGCCGGCGAGGTGGTCAGCGCCGCCGAGGCGCTGACCGTCAAGAGCGCTGCCCTCTCGCGTGAGGTCGCCGAGTTCCTGCAGGCGATGCAGGCCGCGTGAGGGGCTATTTCACCAGATTGGCGGGCGTGCGGCCGGCCAGCAGGGCGGCGATGCCGTCGAGGACGATGTTGCCCATGGCGTCGCGCGTTTCGGTGGTCGCGCTGCCCAGATGCGGCAGCAGCACCACGTTCTCCAGCCCGACATAGCCCGGATTGAGCCGCGGTTCGCCGTCATAGACGTCGAGCCCGGCATAGCCGATCTGGCCGGAGCGCAGTGCGGCGATCAGGGCGGCATCGTCCACCAGCGTGCCGCGCGCCGCGTTGGCGACCACCGCACCCCGCGGCATCTGCGCGATGCGCGCCGCGTTCAGCCACTGGCGCGTTTCCACCCCGCCCGGCGCGTTCAGCGACAGCACGTCGCACACCGGCAGGAAGGTCGCCTCGGTGGCATGGAAGGTCGCACCCTGCTCCAGCTCCGGCGGCAGGCGGGCGATGTCGTGGTAATGCACCTCCATGCCGAAGGCGCGCGCCATGCGGGCAAGTTCGCGGCCGATGCGGCCCATGCCGAAAATGCCGATGCGGCGGCCGGAGACCAGCGTGCCCATGAGCTGCGTCGGCGCCCAGCCGGTCCAGGTGCCGCTGCGCACCAGCCGCTCGCCCTCGCCGGCGCGGCGCGCCGCGGCGAGGATGAGCAGCATGGCGCACTCTGCGGTCGCCACCGACAGCACGTCCGGCGTGTTGCACACCGGAATGCCGCGCGCCCGGGCCGCCGGCATGTCGATATGGTCGTAGCCCACGCTGAAGGTGCCGATCACCTTCACGCTGGCCGGCAGGGCGGCGATGGTCGCGGCGTCGAGGCGCTCGGCGGGGCAGCACAGCACGGCATCCGCGCCCGCGCTCATGGCGATGATGTCGGCGGGGCTGCGCGTGGCGTCGGTGGCGTTCAGCCTTGCGTCGAACTCGCGCGTGGCGCGCGCCTCGATGGCGGGCGGCAGCCGGCGGGTGACGAACAGGACGGGCTTGGTCATGGCGGTTTCCTTCAGCTCCAGAGCGGGTCGATGGGCGGGCGGCCGGCGAGCACCGCGGCGATGTTGTCCAGCGCCCGGAATCCCATGGCATTGCGCGTCTCCACCGTGGCACTGCCCATGTGCGGCGTGAGGAACACGTTGGGCAGGGCGGCGAAGCGCCGGTCGAAGGCCGGCTCGTTGCGGAACACGTCGAGCCCGGCGGCGCGCAGATGGCCGGAGGCGAGGGCGGCGAGCAGCGCCTCCTCATCGACCAGCCCGCCGCGCGAGACGTTGACGAACACCGCCCCCTCGGGCAGCAGCGCGAAGGTCTCGGCGTTCATCACCGACGCGGTGGCTGCCCCGCCCGGCGCGTGCAGCGAGAGGATGTCGCAATGCGGCAGCATGGCGCGCAGATCGGCGAAATAGGTCGCCCCC
>JAGXAV010000437.1 GCA_018971455.1 Rhodospirillales bacterium | reverse complement strand
GACACCGGGCTACTCTACCGCGCCGTGGGCCGGCGCGTGCTCGATGGCGAGCCCGACCCGGTGGCCGCCGCCCGGGCACTGACGCCGCAGGACCTGCAACGCGGCGATCTGCGCGGCCCGCAGGCCGACGAGGCGGCCAGCCGCGTCGCCGCCAATCCCGGCGTGCGCGCCGCCCTGCTCGATTTCCAGCGCGGCTTCGGCGCCGAGCGCGGCGCCGTGCTCGACGGGCGCGACATCGGCACGGTGATCTTCCCCGACGCCACGGCAAAACTCTTCGTAACCGCCAGCACCGCCGAGCGCGGTCGCCGGCGCTGGCTCGAACTGCGCGCCCGCGGCGTGCCGGCCGAGCTGGCGACCGTCACCGACGAGCTGCGCGCGCGCGACGCGGTGGACGAGGCCCGGGCTGCGGCGCCGTTGCGCCCGGCCGTCGACGCCATCACGCTGGACACCACCGAACTGGACGCCGACGCCGCCTTCGCCGCCGCCCTGGCGCTGGTCGAGCCCCGCCTTCGCCCGCCGCACGCCTGAGGCGAAACCCGCGCTTTCACTTGACTCCGCCGCAACGACGCGTATGTCTCCGCGTCACGCGCGGCCGCAACGGCTGCCCGGCCGACCCTGCGGGCCCCTGGCCCGCGCTTCGGACATCATGATCAACCCGGCCCGCGCCCCGGCGCGGGCAAGCCGTGTTTCCCTCTCCCAGGGGAGCGCGCAGACCAAGCGGCGCCGCGCGCCGCGCAAGGACGAACCCGCACTCATGGCTTCCACCGCAACCGCGACCCGCCCGCCCGAAGAAGATTTTGCCTCCCTGCTCGACGAGACCCTCGGCCGCGACAGCGGCTTCGACGGCTCCGTCGTCACCGGCCGCGTCATCCGGCTCACCGATGAGTTCGCCATCGTCGATGTCGGCCTCAAGAGCGAGGGCCGCGTCGCGCTGAAGGAGTTCGGCCCGCCCGGCACCGTCCCGGACGTCAAGCCCGGCGACCATATCGAGCTCTTCGTCGAGCGCTACGAGGACCGCGACGGCTCCATCGTGCTGTCGCGCGAAAAGGCGCGCCGCGAGGAGGCCTGGACCAATCTCGAGAAGGCGTTCGAGGCCAACCAGCGCGTCACCGGCGCCATCTACGGCCGCGTCAAGGGCGGCTTCACCGTCGATCTCGGCGGTGCCGTGGCCTTCCTGCCGGGCAGCCAGGTCGATATCCGCCCGGTGCGCGACGTCGGCCCGTTGATGGGCCAGCCGCAGCCCTTCCAGATCCTCAAGATGGACCGCGCCCGCGGCAACATCGTGGTCTCCCGCCGCGCCGTGCTGGAAGAGACCCGCGCCGAACAGCGCAGCGAGCTGATCCTCGGCCTCAAGGAGGGGATGATCCTCGACGGCGTGGTCAAGAACATCACCGATTACGGCGCCTTCGTCGATCTCGGCGGCGTGGACGGCCTGCTCCATGTCACCGACATCGCCTGGCGCCGCATCAACCACCCCTCCGAGGCGCTGCAGATCGGCCAGCCGGTCAAGGTGCAGGTCATCCGCTTCAACGCCGACACCCAGCGCATCAGCCTGGGCATGAAGCAGCTCGAGGCCGATCCGTGGGAGGGTGTCGCCGCGAAATATCCGCCCGGCGCCAAGTTCTCCGGCCGCGTCACCAACATCACCGATTACGGCGCCTTCGTCGAGCTCGAGCCCGGCGTGGAAGGCCTCGTGCACGTCTCGGAGATGTCGTGGACCAAGAAGAACGTCCACCCCGGCAAGATCGTCGCCACCTCGCAGGAGGTCGACGTGGTCGTGCTCGACGTCGACAGCAGCAAGCGGCGCATTTCGCTCGGCCTCAAGCAGGTCCAGCGCAATCCGTGGGAGCAGTTCGTCGACGAGCATCCGATCGGCTCGGTGGTCGAGGGCGAGATCCGCAACATCACCGAGTTCGGCCTGTTCATCGGCCTCACCGCCGACATCGACGGCATGATCCACATGTCCGACCTGTCGTGGGACGAGCCGGGCGAGCTCGCCATGACGAAGTTCGAGAAGGGCCAGGTGGTCCGCGCCAAGGTGCTCGACGTCGATGTCGAGAAGGAGCGCATCAGCCTCGGCATCAAACAGCTCGCCGACGACCCGGCGGCCGCCGTGCTCGACCGCGTCCACAAGGGCGATGTCGTCACCTGCGTTGTCACCGCGGTGCAGACCAACGGCATCGAGGTCAAGGTGGACGAGGTCCTCACTGGCTTCATCCGCCGCGCCGAGCTGGCCCGCGACAAGTCCGACCAGCGCCCCGACCGCTTCGCCATCGGCGAGAAGGTCGATGCCAAGGTCGTCGCCGTCGATCGCGCCGCCCGCAAGCTGTCGCTCACCATCAAGGGCAAGGAGATGGAAGAGGACAAGCAGGCGATCGCCGAGTTCGGCACGTCCGACAGCGGCGCCTCGCTGGGCGACATCCTGGGCGCGGCCATCCGTCGCCGCAACCAGCAGGGCCAGGCCGACAGCTGAGCGCGAAATCTGTCGCAGCCTCCGGCCGGCACGGCCGGAGGCTGCTTCAGAAAAAACGTTACCCCTCAATGACTTAATCTTGACGGTTTGAAAACGGTCTGGCAGCTTTCCGGTGCGGGCCGCCCGCGGGAGGGGTGCATGACCAAATCCGAGCTGATCGCCGAGCTGTCCGCCGCAAATCCGCATCTGCTGAGCCGCGATGTCGAGCTGATCGTGGCCACCGTCTTCAATGAAATCACCGCCGCCCTGGCGCGTGGCGAGCGCGTCGAGCTGCTCGGCTTCGGCGCCTTC
>JAGXAV010000436.1 GCA_018971455.1 Rhodospirillales bacterium | reverse complement strand
ATCCACGACCCCGTCGCCATCGGCGCCGCGGTGCGCGGTGCCGGCAGATGGCTGATCCTCGACGCCGTCTCCGCGTTCGCCGCGCTGCCGCTCGATGTGGCGGCCCAGCCGGAGCTCGACGTCGCGGTGTTCACGGCCAATAAATGCCTCGAGGCCATGCCGGGCCTGGCTTTCGCGATCACGCGCAACGAGCGCGCGCTGGCCTGCGCCGGCCAGGCCGGAAGCTGGTCGCTCGATCTGTGCGACATCTATGCCCATTCGCTGCGCCAGGGCTTCGGCACCTTCCGCTTCACCCCGCCCGCGCAGGTGATCGCCGCCGCCACCGCAGCCCTCGACCTGCTGGACGCAGAGGGTGGCCGGCCAGCGCGGCTGGCCCGCTACGGCGCCAACGCCACAGCGCTCTACGACGGCATGCTGGCGATCGGCCTGCAACCCTACCTGCCCCGCAAGCTGCAAGGCCCGATCGTGATGAATGTCCATGCGCCGGACGACGCCGCGTGGGATCTGCAGGGCTTCGTCGATGCGCTGAAGCGGCGCGGCTTTCTCATCAGCAATTTCTTCGACACGCCAAGCCCGAGCTTCCGTGTCGGCTGCATCGGCGCGGTGACGCCCGCCGACATGGCCCGCTTCGCCACGGCGGCGGACGCGGCCCTCGCCGAGCTCGGCATCGCCAACCGCGCCCCCTCGCGCGCTGCCGCCTGACCGCCGTGGCGAACGACCTCGAAATCGCCCGCGCGGCGCGGCTGCGTCCGATCGCCGACATCGCGGCCGCCGCCGGCATTCCGGCCGCGGCGCTGGTGCCGTATGGCCGCTACAAGGCCAAGATCGATTTCGAATTCATCGACTCGTTGCAGGGCCGGCCGGACGGCGCCCTCGTCCTGGTCACCGGCATCAGCCCGACCCCGGCGGGTGAGGGCAAGACCACCACCACCATCGGCCTCGGCGATGCGCTGCGCGCGCTCGGGGCGCGCAGCATGATCTGCCTGCGCGAGCCGAGCCTGGGCCCGTGCTTCGGCGTCAAGGGCGGGGCCACCGGCGGCGGGCGGGCGCAGGTGGCGCCGATGGACGAGATCAACCTGCATTTCACCGGCGATTTCCACGCCATCACCGCGGCCAACAACCTGCTCGCGGCGATGATCGACAACCAGCTCTACTGGGGCGGCGAGGCCGGGCTCGACCCGCGCCGCGTCACCTGGCGCCGCGCGCTCGACATGAACGACCGCGCCCTGCGCGCCATCGTCGCCGGTCTCGGGGGTGCGGCGAATGGCAGCCCGCGCGAGGACGGCTTCGACATCACCGTGGCCTCCGAGGTGATGGCGGTGTTCTGCCTGGCGCGCGACCTCGATGATCTCCAGGCGCGGCTCGGCCGCATGGTGGTGGGCGCGCGGCACGACCACACGCTGGTGACGGCGCGTGACCTCAAGGCCGATGGCGCGATGGCCGCCCTGCTGCGCGACGCGCTGATGCCCAATCTGGTGCAGACCCTGGAGGGCTCGCCCGCCCTGGTTCATGGCGGGCCTTTTGCCAACATCGCCCATGGCTGCAACTCGGTGCTGGCCACGCGCCTCGGCCTCAAACTGGCCGATATCGTCGTCACCGAGGCGGGGTTCGGCGCCGATCTCGGCGGCGAGAAGTTTCTCGACATCAAATGCCGCTCGGCCGGCCTGAGCCCGGCCTGCGCGGTGGTGGTGGCCACCGTGCGGGCGCTCAAGATGCATGGCGGCGTGGCCAAATCGGCACTCGGCGCGGAGGATGTCGCGGCGGTGTCGCGCGGCATCGCCAACCTCGCGCGCCATGTCGAAAACATGCAGAAATTCGGCCTGCCGGTGGTGGTGGCGCTGAACCGCTTCACCTCCGACACGCCGGCCGAGATCGCCGCGGTGCGCGAGGCGATGGCGACGCTCGGCACCGATACCTGCCTGTGCACGCATTGGAGCGACGGTGCGGAAGGGGCGGCCGATCTCGCCCGCGCCGTGCAGGCCCGCATCGCCGGCGCCACCGCCCGCTTCGCGCCGATCTACGCCGACGAGCTTCCGCTCGCCGAGAAGCTGCGCCGCATCGCGCGCGAGATCTACCGCGCGACCGACATCGCCATCGCCCCGGCCGCGGCGCGGAAGCTCGCGGCCTTCTCCCGCGCCGGCTTCGCCAATCTGCCGGTGTGCATCGCCAAGACCCAGTACAGCTTCAGCGCCGATCCGGGCCTGCTGGGCGCGCCGGAGGGGCATGTGCTGCCGGTGCGCGATGTGCGCCTGTCCGCCGGTGCGGGGTTCGTGGTCGCCATTGCCGGCGACATCATGACGATGCCAGGCCTGCCGCGCAGCCCGGCCGCCGAGCGCATCCGCCTCGATGCGCAGGGCGCCATCGAAGGATTGTTCTGAGCCGGGGGCTTGATCCGGGGACCATCCGCCTCAGGCGTGGTTCCCGTCAGGCATCAGGCGCCGGCGGGGCCTCCACGGCGCGGAACAGCGTCGAGTCGGGAATCACGTAGCCCTGCCGCCGCGCCGACAGGATGGCGCGGTCCGACAGGCCGAGCGCCACCAGCTTGCGGCGCAGCTTGAGCACGAGCTGGTCCACGCTGCGGTCGTCGGGATGGAGCTGGCGCTTCAGGGCCGCGCGGCTCAGCCAGTCGCGTGACACGCTGGCGCCCTCGGCGTCGAGCAGCGTCTCCAGCGTCGCGAATTCCGCCTCGGTCAGCACCACGCGCGCGCCGCTGGCGCCGAGCAGCAGGCGCTGGTGGCGATCGACGGAGACGATGCCGGGGCGCACGGC
>JAGXAV010000435.1 GCA_018971455.1 Rhodospirillales bacterium | reverse complement strand
GACCGCCCCAACCTCCCTCGCCGGACGGGAAATGGCGGCCCTGCTCGCCGAGATCGAAGGGGTTTTGCGATGATGGCGGGCATCCTCCTGGCTTTGCATGTGCTGGGCGCGGTGGTCTGGGTGGGCGGCATGGCCTTCGCCCTGCTGGTGCTGCGCCCCAGCCTCGCCGTGCTCGAACCCGCCCAGCGCCTGGCGTTGCACGGCCAGGTGTTCCGCCGCTTCTTCCTCATCGTCTGGCACGCCATGCCGGTCATGCTGATCACCGGCTACGCCATGGTCACGATGGTCTATGGCGGCTTCGCCCATCTGCCCTGGCCGGTGAACGCCATGCAGCTGCTCGGCCTGCTGATGGCCGCCATCTTCGTGTTCATCTTCTTCGCCCCCTGGAAGGCGCTGCGCGCGGCCCTCGCCGGCGGGGAGGCGCCGGCGGCGGCGGCGGCGATCGCGCGCATTCGCGGCCTCATCCAGATCAACCTCACGCTCGGCAGCGTCACGATCGTTCGGGCTGCCTTCGGCTGAGGCAGAAGCCGCCACTTCTGCCGATATTGGCGGCAACGAGGACGGCGCCGCCGCGAAATTCTGACTGATCTTCTGGCACGATCCTTGCTCCGCTCCCGACGCAACCGGGAGCCACCCATGGATTCGCTCAAGCCCGCCGACATCGTCGCCGCCATGGTCCAGGCCGGCACCGCGAAGGCGCGCCTCGCGCCGTTCGACCTTGTGCTGCGCGGCATCCTCTCCGGCGCGCTGCTCGGGGCCGCCACCAGCCTCGCCTTCGGGGCGGCGGTGCAGACCGGGCAGGACATCGTCGGCGCGCTGATCTTCCCGGTCGGCTTCGTGATGATCGTGCTGCTCGGCCTCGAACTGGTCACCGGCAGCTTCGCGCTGCTGCCGCTGGCGCTGTTCGACCGCACGGCGACGCCCGGCCAGGTACTTGCCAACTGGTCCCTCGTGTTTCTCGGCAATCTGCTCGGCAGCCTGGCCTATGGCGTGCTGCTGGCGATCGCGCTGACCGATGCCGGGCAGGTCGCGCCCGCCGGCGTTGCGCTGAAGATCATCGCCGTGGCGCAGATCAAGACCGCGGGCTACGCCCGTTTCGGCGCCGCCGGCCTGCTCACCGCCTTCGTCAAGGGCATGCTGTGCAACTGGATGGTCTGCCTCGGCGTGGTGTTGGCGATGAGTTCGGCCGCGACGATCGGGCGCATCGCCGCCGCCTGGATGCCGATCCTGGTGTTCTTCGCGCAGGGTTTCGAGCATTCGGTGGTGAACATGTTCGTCATCCCCACCGGCATCATGCTCGGCGCCAAGGTGAGCCTCGCGGATTGGTGGCTGTGGAACCAGATTCCCGTCACGCTGGGCAATATCGTCGGCGGGCTCCTGTTCACCGGTCTCGCGCTCTACGCGACCTATGGCCGCAGGACGCCGGCCACGGCGCGCGCCGTGGCCCAGAGCGACGTGACCCAAAGCGCCGTGTCCTAGCGCCCGGTCATGGCGCGCGGAGCCGAGAGCCGGCGATGAGCGAGGAGAGTTTCTCGACCGCCCAGCAGGAATACCTGAAGGGCTTCATGCTGGGCGTCGAGGCGCGGCGCGGCGCGAGCGGCCTGCCGCTGGCGCCGGTGGGCGAGGCGGCGGCCGATCCGTCGGACCTGCAACGCGCCGCCCAGGGCCGCGTGATCGCCGCCGGCGGCAAGCTGGTGGCCGAGGAGGAGGCCAAGCGCAAGGGCCACCCGCTCGACCGCTGGGACGCCATCGGCGCGCTGGCGGCGGAGGGGAAATTCCCCCGCGGCACGGATGTATTCCTCACCAAGTTCCATGGCCTGTTCTACGTCGCCCCGGCGCAGGACAGCTTCATGTGCCGCCTGCGCATCCCCGCCGGCATCCTCTCCGCCCACCAGCTGCGCGGCGTCGCCGCCATCGCCGAGGAGCTGGGCGGCGGCTATGCCGACATCACCACAAGGGCCAATCTGCAGATCCGCGAGATCGCGGCGGCCAGCGCGCCCGAAATGCTGGTCCGCCTGTCCGAGCTCGGCCTGACCTCGCGCGGATCGGGTGCCGACAATATCCGCAACATCACCGCAAGCCCGACCGCCGGCATCGATCCGCGGGAACTGATCGACACGCGGCCGCACGCCCGCGCCCTGCACCATTTCATTCTCAACCACCGCGAGCTGAACGGCCTGCCGCGCAAGTTCAACATCGCCTTCGACGGCGGCGGCGCGATCGCCGTGCTCGAGGAGACCAACGACATCTCCCTCACCGCCGTCGCCGTGGCCGACGGCTTCGGGGTGACGCCGGGCATCTGGTTCCGCCTGGGCCTCGGCGGCATCACCGGCCACAAGGACCTCGCGCGCGAGACCGGCGTGATCGTCGCCCCCGCCGAGGCCACGGCGCTGTGCAACGCGGTGCTGCGCGTCTTCATCGCCCATGGCGACCGCACCAACCGCAGCCGGGCGCGGCTGAAATACCTGCTCGATGCCTGGGGGTTGGAAAAATTCCTCGATGCCGTTGCCCGGGAATGGGGCCGCGCGCTCACCCGCGTCGACGCCGCCGCCATCCTGCCGCGCCCGGCGCAGGTGCCGCACGGGCATGTCGGCGTGCATGCGCAGAAGCAGGAGGGCCTGCATTATGTCGGCATCGTCTGCCCGCTCGGCCGGCTGCTGGCCGGCCAGCTGCGCGGACTGGCGGCGATTGCCGAGCGCCACGGTTCGGCCACGCTGCGCCTGACCGTGTGGCAGAACCTGCTGATCTCCGACATTCCGGCGGCAAGCCTGCCC
>JAGXAV010000434.1 GCA_018971455.1 Rhodospirillales bacterium | reverse complement strand
TCCGCGAGCAGATCGCCACCCTGGACACCGAACATCTGGTGGAACTGGCCGGCAACCTGAAGAAGGGCGTGCCGATCGCGACCCCGGTGTTCGACGGCGCGCGCATGTCCGATATCGAGGGGATGCTGACCAAGGCGGGCCTCAATACCTCGGGCCAGGTCGTGCTGACCGACGGGCGCACCGGCGAGCCGTTCGAGCGCAAGGTGACGGTGGGCTACATCTACATGCTCAAGCTGCATCACCTGGTCGATGACAAGATCCATGCGCGGTCCATCGGGCCGTACAGCCTGGTCACCCAGCAGCCGCTGGGCGGCAAGGCGCAGTTCGGCGGCCAGCGCTTCGGCGAGATGGAGGTCTGGGCGCTGGAAGCCTACGGCGCGGCGTATACCTTGCAGGAGATGCTGACGGTGAAATCCGACGACGTCTCCGGCCGCACCAAGGTGTACGAGGCGATCGTGCGCGAGCAGGACAATTTCGAGGCCGGCATACCGGAAAGCTTCAACGTGCTGACCAAGGAACTGAAATCGCTCGGCCTCAACGTCGAGCTGGACAACCGGGCGGCCTGATCGGCCGCCCACCACTTTCGCAGAGCCCCTTGCACAGGGATCGAGAAGCCGCATGAACGAGTTGATGAAGATCCTGGGTCAGACCGGTCAGGCCATGACCTTCGACCAGATCAAGATCCAGATGGCGAGCCCGGAGCAGATCCGCAGCTGGTCGTACGGCGAGATCAAGAAGCCCGAAACCATCAACTACCGCACCTTCAAGCCGGAGCGGGACGGGCTGTTCTGTGCCCGCATCTTCGGCCCGATCAAGGACTACGAGTGCCTGTGCGGCAAGTACAAGCGGATGAAGTTCCGCGGCATCATCTGCGAGAAGTGCGGCGTCGAGGTGACGCTGGCCAAGGTGCGGCGCGAGCGGATGGGCCATATCGAGCTGGCCTCGCCGGTCGCCCATATCTGGTTCCTGAAGTCGCTGCCCAGCCGCATCGGCCTGATGGTCGATCTGACGCTGAAGGAGCTGGAGAAGATCCTGTATTTCGAGAGCTACGTGGTTCTCGAGCCCGGTCTGACGGACATGAAGCTGCATCAGCTTCTGACCGAAGACCAGCTGATGGCCAAGCAGGACGAGTTTGGCGATGACGCCTTCCGCGCCGGCATCGGCGCCGAGGCGATCAAGAGCATCCTCGTCGGGATCGATGCCGATGCCGAGAAGGCGCAGCTGCGCGGCGACCTCAAGGAGACCACCAGCGAGGCCAAGCGCAAGAAGCTCGTCAAGCGGCTGAAGCTGATGGAGGCATTTTCCGAATCGGGTGCCAAGCCGCAATGGATGATCCTGGACGTGGTGCCGGTGATCCCGCCCGAGCTGCGCCCGCTGGTGCCGCTGGATGGCGGCCGGTTCGCGACCTCGGACCTGAACGATCTCTATCGTCGCGTCATCAACCGCAACAACCGCCTGAAGCGGCTGATCGAGCTGCGCGCGCCGGACATCATCGTGCGCAACGAGAAGCGCATGCTGCAGGAGAGCGTGGACGCCCTGTTCGACAATGGGCGCCGCGGCCGTGCCATCACGGGCGCGAACAAGCGGCCGCTGAAGTCGCTGTCGGACATGCTGAAGGGCAAGCAGGGGCGCTTCCGGCAGAACCTGCTGGGCAAGCGCGTGGATTATTCCGGCCGCTCCGTGATCGTGGTCGGGCCCGAGCTGAAGCTGCACCAGTGCGGCCTGCCGAAGAAGATGGCGCTCGAGCTGTTCAAGCCGTTCATCTACAGCAAGCTTGAGAAATACGGCCACGCGACCACCATCAAGGCCGCCAAGCGGATGGTGGAGAAGGAGCGGCCCGAGGTGTGGGACATCCTCGAGGAGGTGATCCGCGAGCATCCGGTGATGCTGAACCGCGCGCCGACGCTGCACCGGCTGGGCATCCAGGCCTTCGAGCCGGTGCTGATCGAGGGCAAGGCGATCCAGCTGCATCCGCTGGTGTGCGCCGCCTTCAACGCCGACTTCGACGGCGACCAGATGGCCGTGCACGTGCCGCTGTCGCTCGAGGCGCAGCTCGAGGCGCGCGCGCTGATGCTGTCCTCGAACAATGTGCTGTTCCCGTCCAACGGCGACCCGTCCATCGTGCCCAGCCAGGACGTGGTGCTGGGCCTGTACTTCGCCACGCGCGAGAAGACCAACGGCAAGGGTGAAGGCGCCTTCCTGGCCGACGTCTCCGAGGCGCACCGGGCGCTGGAGAACGGCCAGGTCGAGCTGCAGACCCGGGTCACCATCCGCATCAAGGAGACCGACGTCGACCGCGAGACGGGCGAGCGCTCGGAGCGCGTCACGCGCTACGAAACCACCGTCGGCCGCGCCATCCTGTCGGAGATCCTGCCGCCGGGGCTGCCGTTCCTCAACATCAACAAGCCGCTCAAGAAGAAGGAGATCAGCCGCCTGATCAACGCCGCCTTCCGCCGCTGCGGACTGCGCGAAACCGTGATCTTCGCCGACCGCCTGCTGCAGTCGGGCTTCCGCCTCGCGACCCGCGCCGGTCTGTCGATCGCCATCGGCGACATGCGCGTGCCCGAGCAGAAGGAGGAGATCATCCGCGCCGCCGAGAAGGAGGTGAAGGAGATCGAGGCCCAGTACACCTCGGGCCTGGTCACGCAGGGCGAGCGCTACAACAAGGTCGTCGACATCTGGGGCCGCGCCGGCGACCACGTCGGCAAGGTCATGATGGAGCAGCTGGCCACCGAGAAGACCATCAACCGCCACGGCGTCGAGGTCAACCAGGAGTCGT
>JAGXAV010000433.1 GCA_018971455.1 Rhodospirillales bacterium | reverse complement strand
CGCAGCCGCAGCGTCGCCGCCCCCAGCACGAGGGCGATGCCGCCGGCCAGCCCGACGGCAAGCAGCAGCCCGACCCAGGGCGAGCCGCCCATGTGGCGCGTGTAATAGCCGGTGGCATAGGCGCCGATGCCGACGAAGGCGGCCTGGCCAAAGCTGGTCAGCCCGCCCACCCCGGTCAGCAGCACCAGGCCGAGGGCGGCGATGGCGGCGATGCCGATATAGTTCAACAGCGTGATGGCGTAGCCGCCGGTCAGAGCCGGCAGCAGCGCGACGGCCAGCGCGCCGAGCCAGGGCAGCGACCGCCTCACAGCTCGCCCTCCTCTCCCTCGTCATCCGCGCCGCCGCGTTGCAGGGCCGAGCGGACCACCAGCACCGGCACCAGCACGGCGAACACCGCGACCTCCTTGAACGCGCTGCTCCAGAACGCGGTGAAGCTTTCCAGCTGGGCGACGAACAGCGCGCCCAGCACGGCGCCGGGATAGCTCGCGAGCCCCCCGATGATGGCGCCGACGAAGGCCTTGAGACCGATGACGAAGCCGGAATCGAAATACAGCGTCGTCACCGGCCCGATCAGCAGGCCGGACATCGCGGCCAGCGCCGAGGCGAGCAGGAAGGCGCTGACGCCCGCCACGCCCGGCCGGATGCCGACCAGCCGCGCGCCGACGCGGTTCACCGCGGTCGCGCGCAAGGCCCGCCCGGTCAGGCTGCGGCCGAAGAACAGGAACAGCGCCAGCGTCGCCAGCGCCGAGGCGCCCAGCATCAGCAGCATCTGCCCGGTGAGGAACATGCCCCCGATCTGGAAATTGGCGTCGGTCAGCATCGCCGGGCGCGCGCCCTCCGGCCCGAACACCACCAGCGCGATGCCGGAGACGGCGAAATGCAGCACCACCGAGACGATCAGCAGCACCAGCACCGGCGCATCGGCGATCGGGCGGTAGGCGATGCGGTAGAGCAGCGGCCCGATCGGCAGGATCAGCGCGACGGTGAGGGCGAGCGAGACGGCCTGCGGCAGGCCGCGCCCGGTCAGCAGGAACGTCGCCAGCACCGGCAGCGCGGGCAGCAGCAGGTAGCGCAACAGGGCGGCGCGCCACCGGCGCGGCGCCGAAGCCAGTTCGAAGGCGGTCGCGAGGCCGGCGAGCAGCAGCACCAGCCACACCGTCCCGGGGCGCTGGTGCGCCTCCAGCGCCGCCTCGCTCAGCGAGGCATAGGCCACCAGATCGCCGAACGGTACGAAGATGATGCGGGTGACCTGGAAGATCAGCAGGATGCCGAGGGCGACCAGCACGTAGATCGCGCCGTTGGCGATCCCGTCCTGCGCCAGCAGAAGGGCCAATTCCGGAGTCATCGCTGCGTCGCGCCCAGAAGCTTGAAGTCTAAAATGTCATGCGATGTAACGATGTGCAACGCGGTATCAGAAATACCGCTCGAGCACGGTGATGATGTCGCCTGGCCGCAGCAGCGTCTCGGGGCCGGCGCGGTGCTGCACCGGATGGCCGTCGATGCGGCGCATCACGGCAAAATTCCGCTCGGCGGCGCGGTAGGTGAAGCCGCCCGCGACGGCGGCGGCGCTCAGCACCGTCATGCCGGGCTGGTAGGCGTATTGGCCCGGCTTGGCGACCTCGCCGAGAATGAAGATCGGCCGGTATTCGGTGACCTCGACGGCGACACTGGGCGCGCGCAGCAGCCGCTTCTCGCGCAGCAGGTCGGCGATGTGGGTGGCCAGCTCGTCCGGCGTGCGGCCCTCGGCGCGCACCAGGCCGAGCAGCGGCAGGGCCACCATCCCGCCGTCATTGACGCGGAAGATCTCGCTCAGCGCGTCCTCGCCGAAGGTGATGACGCGGATCTGGTCATTCGGTCCGAGGCGGTAGGCCGTCGACGTGGCCGGCGGCAGCGGCGGAAGGCCGGCGCCCGGCGTGCAGGCAGCCAGCAGCAAGGCGATCACCAAGGCCGAAATCCGTCGCATTCTCGCTCCCCTCGCGGCGGCCGACAGGCAACCACGCTCAGAGGCCGAATACCAGCCGCAGCAGGACGGTGTCCTCGGTCAGGCTGCTGGCGAGGGTGGAGCGCTTGTCGAAATGGTCGTAGCTGCCGACCAGGCGGAGGTGCCGGTCGATCAGCCAGGTCGCCGAGCCGCCGGCGCTGGCCACGGTCTCGTGGCCGGCCGTGGCCTGGCCGTTGCCGGCGGGGTATTCGGCGCGCTGGAGATCGACATAAGCGCCGAGCAGGACGTCGCGCTGCAATTCGTGGTCGAGCGCCAGCCGGCCCTCGTTGAGCACGTAGCCGGCCGCCCCCTCGGCGGCCTGGTCCTCGATGCGCCGGGTCAGCGTCAGGCCGGCCGTGGTCAGCCCGGTGGGCGACCAGGTCAGGCCCGCCTCGAGCACCGGTGCCGCCTCGGCCTTGTAGGCGGAGCTGGCGAACTGGCGGAGCTGGTAGCCGAGCAGGGCGCGGGTGCGCCACACGCCGCCGGCATGGTCGAGCCCCCCGAGCACGGCGATGGAGGTGGAGTCGGCGGCCGGCTGGCCGATCTGGCCGTGCAGGTAGTGGGTGTTCGCCACGCGCACGACCACCACCAAGTCGCGCAGCGCCGCATTGCCCCACCGGGTCGCCAGGCTGCCCTGCAGCAGGTTGCGGTCCCGCCCGCGCTGGCTCAGCGGCCGGCCGCCCGAAGTGACCGCGCCGTAGCGGTAGGCGATGAACTCGAGGCCCGGCTCCAGCCGCCACGGCCCGCGCCGCGTGGCGAAGGCGGCGCGCAGATCGTCCACGGTGTAGGCGCCCGGATGG
>JAGXAV010000432.1 GCA_018971455.1 Rhodospirillales bacterium | reverse complement strand
TCGGGCGGCGAGCAGCAGATGCTGGCGATCGGCCGCGCCCTGATGAGCCGCCCCCGGCTGCTGCTGCTCGACGAGCCCAGCCTCGGCCTCGCCCCCCTGGTCGTGCGCCAGATCTTCGGCGCCATCCGCGAGCTCAACCGCAGCACCGGCCTGACCGTCCTGCTGGTCGAGCAGAACGCCTTCCAGGCGCTCCGCCTGGCCCATCGCGGCTACGTGCTGGTGAACGGCGCCATCACCATGGCCGGCGGCGGGGCGGAGCTTCTGGCCCGCCCGGAGATCCGCGCCGCCTACCTCGAGGGCGGCCATTGAGGCGCCCGCGGGCGGCGTGCTAAGCCGCTGGCATGTCTTTATCCTCCCCCCTGCCCCTGGTCGCGGTTCTGAACGGCCCGAACATGAACATGCTCGGCCTGCGCGAGCCGGAGCTCTACGGCCGCGCGACGCTCGATGATGTCGAGGCGCTCTGCGCCGAGGCGGGCGAGCAGCTCGGCCTGGCGATCGATTTCCGCCAGACCAACGGCGAGGGCGAGCTGATCTCCTGGGTGCAGGAATGCCGTGGCCGCGCCGCCGGCATCGTGGTCAACCCGGCCGGCTACACCAGCACCTCGATCGCCCTGCTGGACGCCCTGCTGTCCACCCAGCTGCCGGTGATCGAAGTCCACATCACCAACATCCACCGCCGCGAGGAGTTCCGCCACCACTCCTTCGTCTCCCGCGGCGCCACCGGGGTCATCTGCGGCCTCGGCATCGCCGGCTACCGCTACGCTCTCACCGCCATGGCCGATTTGCTCGAGGCACAGGAATGACCCTCCCGTTCGACGCCGAGGCTGTCCGCGCGCTGGCCACCATTCTCGCCGATACCGGGCTCAGCGAAATCGAGATCGAGGGCAAGGAGGGGCGCATCCGTGTCGTGCGCACCCTGCACGCGGCACCCGCCGCGGTCACGACCGTCGCGCTGCCGGCCGCCGGCCCCGCCATCGCCGCCGCCGCCGCCCCGCCACCGCCCGAAGCTGCCGACGAATCCGCCCACCCCGGCGCCGTGCTCAGCCCGATGGTCGGCATTGCCTATCTCTCCCCCGAACCAGGGGCGGCCACCTTCGTCACCCCGGGCCAGACGGTCACCGCCGGGCAGACGCTGCTGCTGATCGAGGCGATGAAGACCTTCAACCAGATCAAGGCGCCGAAAGCCGGCACCGTCACGCGCATCCTGGTCGCCGCCGGCGCCCCGGTGGAATACGGCCAGCCCCTGGTCATCCTGGACTAGGCCCTTGTTCCAGAAGATCCTCATCGCCAATCGCGGCGAAATCGCGCTGCGCATCCAGCGCGCCTGCCGCGAGCTCGGCATCCCTACCGTCGCCGTCCACTCCACCGCCGATGCCGAGGCGATGCACGTGCGCCTGGCCGATGAGAGCGTGTGCATCGGCCCGCCGGCCGCACGCGACTCCTACCTCAACGTCGCCGCCATCCTGTCCGCGGCCGCCGTGACCGGCGCGGACGCGATCCACCCCGGCTACGGCTTCCTCTCCGAGAACGCTGCCTTCGCCGACATGGTCGAGGCGCATGGCCTGACCTTCATCGGCCCCTCGGCCGACCATATCCGCATGATGGGCGACAAGATCGCCGCCAAGACCGCCATGGCCGGCCTCGGCGTGCCGCTGGTACCGGGCTCGGACGGCGAGGTGAGCGACCTCGACGAAGCGGCGAAGATCGCCGACGCCATCGGCTACCCCGTGCTGATCAAGGCCGCGGCCGGCGGCGGCGGGCGCGGCATGAAGGTCGCAGCCAGCCCCGATTCGCTCGAGGAGGCCTGGCGCGTCGCGCGCGGCGAGGCCCGCGCCGCGTTCGGCAACGATGCCGTCTATATCGAGAAATACCTCGACCGCCCGCGCCATATCGAGCTTCAGGTGATGGCCGATTCCTACGGCAACGTCGTGCATTTCGGCGAGCGCGATTGCAGCCTCCAGCGCCGCCACCAGAAAGTGCTCGAAGAGGCCGGCTCGCCGGCGCTCTCCGCGGCCCAGCGTGACGCCATCGGCGCCACCGTCACCGCCGGCCTCGCCCGGCTCGGCTACCGCAACGCCGGCACGCTGGAGTTCCTCTACCAGGACGGGCAGTTCTCGTTCATCGAAATGAACACCCGCCTGCAGGTCGAGCACCCGGTCACCGAAATGGTCTGCGGCATCGATCTGGTGCGCGAGCAGATCCGCATCGCCGCCGGCCAGAAACTCGGCTACGCGCAGAGCGACATCACCTTCTCGGGCCACGCGATCGAGTGCCGCATCAACGCCGAAGACCCCGACACCTTCATGCCCACGCCGGGCCGCGTCTCCGCCTTCCACGCGCCCGGCGGCCTCGGCGTGCGCGTCGATTCGGCGCTGTATGCCGGCTACATGGTGCCGCCCTATTACGACAGCATGGTCGCCAAGCTGATCGTCCACGCCCCGACGCGCGCCGAGGCGATCGCGCGCATGCGCCGCAGCCTCGCCGAATTCGCCGTCCTCGGCATCAAGACCACGCTGCCGCTGCATCAGCGGATCATCGAGGATCCGCAGTTTCAGTCAGGCGACTACACCATCCATTGGCTCGAACGTTTCGTCGCGGGCGGCGCGCATCCCACCGCCGCCTGAGAGGAGACGGCACCAAGCGGCAAGCCCCGGGCCAGCCGGCCGGCGTCAGAAATCCAGATCGGCGTAGTGCGCCGGCGGCATGAGCCCGGCCACCCGGTCGGCGAGCAGCGGGCGAAAGCTCGGCCGGGACTTCATCCGCGCATACCAGTCGCGCGCCGCC
>JAGXAV010000431.1 GCA_018971455.1 Rhodospirillales bacterium | reverse complement strand
TTCCGCGCTCGGGCCGCGTAGCGGGCCGCTTCTCGGAATAGCTTCGCGGGGAACCCGCGTCCTTCTCCGGTACAGGATAACTAAAGTTCTTCTGGGACTGTTCTAGGCGCCGGGATTCTGGCGCCTGGGCGCTATATTTTGTCGGGAAGGCTACCGCCTCCGACAGCAGGGCCCTGCGGGCGGCCATCGCCTCGCGGATCGAGGCGTCGACCGCCTCCAGCTCGTCGAGGCGGGCCATCAGCGGGCGAAGGTCGTAGGCCTCGAGCCCGGCCGGCCGGTTGGCGCGATTGTAGTCCCGCACCATGAAGCCGGCCGCCTCCAGGCCACGCCGATTGGTCCGGGCCTGGCTCTCGCTGCAGCCGAGATACTCGGCGATCAGGCCCGTGGAGGGCCAGACGCAGGCGATGTCCTGCTCCAGGCGGTCCTGGTTGAGGTGCTCGACGTAGAGCAGCAGCGTCAGGCGCTGCGGCGTCGTCAGCATCGGCGTGCCCTTGAGCACGGCGGCGGCCACGCGGGCGATGGAGTCGCCCGGCCGCCAGCGCCAGGCCTCGGCCTTCGCACAGACTTCCTCGAAGTTGTCTGCGCGCTTGGCGAAGCCGGGCCGCCATTCCACGGAATGTGCGGTTTGCATGATGTCCCTTCGGGTCGGGACGAGGCCGATTCACGGGCTGAAACCGGCAGGATTTCGGGACAAAGAGGTCCCGTCCGGTCCTTGACGACGTTAAAAACGCCCCCTAGTTTGGACCGGTTGATTTGCCGCCTCTCACAACGGCGCCTGCGATATCCGAGAGCCTCCAGCGCCAACTGGGGGCTTTCGCCGTTTTAGGGTCTCGTCTTAGGTCACGGATCAAATCCTGGCTGATCCCGGCCAAGGCCGGGCGTTGACGCCCAGGCGAGGCCTAGGCGCTTGGATCGCGGGCGCGATCGCGCCCGGACGAAAGGGGTCAGGGGGAGGGCATCGGGGTCGTCCTTTCCCAGGACGAGGTCCGCGCCGGCGAGTGTCGTTCGGCGGCCGCACGGAGGCGTTTGGGGTCTTGACGCCAAAAACGAAACGCCTAGCCTGTCCCCATCAAACGCCGCCACCACGCGACTTGATCGAATTTCACGAGAGCCTCCGATTGCCGTCGGGGGCTTTCGCCGTTTTGGGCCTCATCTCGCTAAGTCATCGGTCTCTCCAAGGCGCGCCGCGTCGCGCGCGGCACGCGCGATTCGGCATGGTGGAGCCTGGGATGAGTCTGCCCGCCGCCAAAGGGCGCCCCATGCGCCAAAACCTCTGAAAAGGCGCACGCGGCGCGACTCTATGATCTTGCTGCGAATCGAGAATCGAGGGCCCGGCCAAGGCGGGCTGACCTCAGCCTTTTGACTCCTGCGGCGGGTTGGCTTTGCGCCAGGCTTGGAAGCCGCGATCGGCCTCGATGAAGGCCGCGAGGATGTGCTGGATGAGCGGCTCAGGCTCGACCGGATGACCGTTGGTCGCCGCGTAGGCGCGCTGATAGTCGGCCAGGTCGATGGCGGCCTTGCCCTTCAGGCGCAGGCGCACGTCGAGCAGCTTTTCTTCCAGGTCGATCTTGGGGAGCGCGAGGGTCGGGGTCGCCGCCTTGGCCATGTCAGCCTCCATCGTGGGGGGAAAGGGTTCGCTGGACCGCCGCGCAGGCGAAGTCGGTCAGCTTCAGGTTCAGCGGCTCCAGTCGCGCGCGGATCCGCACGCACAGATCCTCCGGCAGCCGCAGCGTCACCCGGGCCTTGGCGCCGCGCACGGCGGCGAAGACGACCGGCTGGCCCGCGTCGAGGTCCTCCAGGAGCGCGGTGAAGGCCCGCGCATAGAGGTCCTGAATGGCCCCACGCGGCGGCGGCCCCGTGGCCGAGCCACCCGCCAGGGCGGCCATCTGCTCGTGCAGGCCCACAGGCAGGACCAGCCCTAGTTTGCAGCTGCGCGATGTCATCGGCCGGCCTCAGGGGTAGGGCGCCAGGATCATGTCCTTGTTGACCAGGACGCGGAGCGGCCAGCCGGCGCGCACCTTGATGGTCGGCTGGCGATTGAGGTCGCGCGACGTGATCTGCTGACCCACCTGCTGGGCGCCGGTGGAGATGCCGGACGAGGCGCTGTTCAGCACCAGCTCGCCGGAGCTGCGGGCGCTGGCGTCCTGCGCCGAGGCGGCGCCGACGCTGAAAACGGTGGAAAGCAGGATGCCGCGCGCCAGTTGCCAGAAGTGGCCGTCGACCTGGTCCTTGAGGCCGGCGGCGCCCGTGAGGTCGCCGCCGCTCATCGAGCCGATATTGATGGATCGGCCGTCGGGCATGATGATCCGGTTCCAGGCGATCAGGGCCCGCTCCTGGCCGTAGGCGATCTGGCTGTCGTAGCGGCCGATCAGCCGCGAGCCCTGTGGGATCAGGACGGTGCGGCCCGTGGCGTGGTCGTAGATCGGCTCGGTGACCTGGGCGATCACCTCGCCCGGCAGATCAGAGTTGAGCGCGGTGATTAGGGCCGCCGGAATGACCGTGCCGGCCTTGACCTCCCAGGGGCTGGCCGGCGGCCGCAGCGGCGTGGCGAGATAATCCTCCGTCCGGGCCGTGGCCAGGAACTGCGCCTTGCCGCCCTGGCCGTTGGCCGGTTGAACGTCGGGCGCGGGTGTGACCGGCGCCGCGCCAGGCTGCGCCTCGGCGAGGTTCACTGGCGCGGCCGCCTCGGGCGCCCCACCGCCGGCCTGCGCCTGGGCCGCGAAGAACGGCCCCGAGCCGCGCGCAGCGACGGCCTGGTCGCGCGCCTGCTGCACGGCGGGATCCACCCGGGT
>JAGXAV010000430.1 GCA_018971455.1 Rhodospirillales bacterium | reverse complement strand
TCTGCGCGCGGTCGCCGATCTCGCCCATGAGGCCGGTGCCATCGTCGTGGTGGACAACGTGTTCGCGACCCCCTTGCTGCAGAAGCCGCTGGAGATGGGCGCGGACGTGGTGGTGTA
Source organism: Rhodospirillales bacterium (assembly GCA_018971455.1). Lineage (GTDB taxonomy): Bacteria > Pseudomonadota > Alphaproteobacteria > Acetobacterales > Acetobacteraceae > REEB85. The sequence continues at coordinate 2,695 of JAGXAV010000430.1, read as the reverse complement.
TTCCTGCACCAAGCATATCGACGGCCAGGGCCGCGTGCTCGGCGGTGCCGTGCTCGGACGGCAGAAATGGGTCGATGAGGTCTTGCAGCCCTTCATCCGCAACACCGGCCCGTCGATCTCGGCGTTCAATGCGTGGCTGCTGCTGAAGGGGCTGGAGACCCTGGCCCTGCGCGTCGAGGCGGGCTGTCGCGGCGCCGAGGCGGTGGCGGAGTTCCTGGCCGGGCGCCCCGAGGTTGCGCGCGTGTGGTATCCGACGCGGGCCGATCATCCGCAGCGCGCGCTGGCCATGGCGCAGATGAGCGGCGGCGGCACCGTGGTGACGTTCGAGCTCGCCGGCGGCAAGGCGGCGGCGTTCGCGATGATGAACGCGTTCAGGCTGGTCAAGGTGTCGAACAATCTCGGGGATTCGAAGTCGCTGGCGACCCATCCGGCGACCACCACCCATATGCGCATCGGCGCCGAGGAGCGGGCGGCGCTCGGCATCACCGACGGGGTGATCCGCCTGTCGGTGGGCCTCGAGGACCCGCGCGACCTGATCGACGATCTCGCCGGCGGGCTCGCCACGGTCGGGGCGCGGGCCGCCGCCGAATAGCCGGGCGGCGGAGAGGCTGGACTTTGCCCCGGCGCGCGCGTTGAATCGGGCGCGCCGGGGAAGGACCGTATGACCGAGGACTACAACGCCACCACGCGCGACATCCGCATCAGCGTCCGCTCGTTCTACCTCGAGGACCAGTCCAAGCCCGAGGAGGGCAATTTCGTCTGGGCCTATCGCATCCGGATCGAGAATCGCGGGCGCGAGACGGTGCAGCTGCGCGCCCGCACCTGGCAGATCACCGATGCGCGGGGGCGCACCCAGCGCGTGCATGGCGACGGGGTGGTGGGCCAGCAGCCGGTGCTCGATCCGGGCGAGGTCTTCGAATATACCTCCGGCACCCCGCTCGACACGCCGTCCGGCTTCATGCGCGGCGCCTACCACATGGTGGTGCCGGAATCCGGCGAGACCTTCGACGTGGTGATCCCGGCCTTCAGCCTCGACAGCCCGCACCATCACGGCCGCGTGCATTGAAGCCGGGGCTTGCCGTCTTGCGGGCCCGGGGCCTGGCCCCATATCGGCTCCGCAGCCATCGGCGCCGCTGGGCGGGTGCGCGGCTGGGATGCATGTGATGGTTTTGCCCCGAGGAAATGCCACGGTGAACCTTGTAGCCCCTCCCGACCGGCTGATTGCGGCCCCTGAAGCCGGTGAGACGGGGCGCCCGACGCGCGAGGAGGCCGAGGCGGCCGTGCGCACCCTGCTGCTCTGGGCCGGTGACGATCCGGGCCGCGAAGGCCTTGCCGAGACGCCGGGGCGGGTGGTGCGGTCCTACGAGGAGTATTTCGCCGGCTACCGCGTCGATCCGGTGGCGTTGCTCGAACGCACCTTCGAGGAGACCGAGGGCTATGACGAGATCGTCCTGCTGCGGGCGATCCGCCTGGAAAGCTATTGCGAGCACCACATGGTGCCGATCGTCGGCCATGCCCACGTCGCCTACCTGCCGCACCGGCGCGTGGTCGGCATCAGCAAGCTGGCGCGGGTGGTCGATGCCTATGCCAAGCGGTTGCAGATCCAGGAGAAGCTCACCGCGCAGATTGCCAACACCATCAACGAGGTGTTGCAGCCACGCGGCGTCGCCGTGGTGATCGAGGCCGAGCATCAATGCATGACCACGCGCGGCGTGCACAAGCCGGGGGTGGGCATGGTGACCAGCCGCATGCTCGGCGCCTTTCGCGATGATCCGAACACGCGGCGCGAGCTGATGTCGATGATCGCGTCGGCCCGGCCGGTCTGACCGGCGCTATCCGGCCGGCAGGCTGACTGGCAGGAGGGCGGCCGCGAGGGCCTCCACATCCTGTGCCGCGGGTGCCGTGGGAGAGCGTGCGAGGAAGAGCTCCTGGCGGCGGATCGCCTCGCGCACGCGCTCGTCGCGGCGGATGATGCCGGCGAGCGGCGGGCGATGGGCGAGGAAGCGCTCGCAGGCGCGGGCGAGGCCGCCATAGGTCCGCTCGCCGGCGGTGCGGCTCGCGGCGAGATTGATCGCCAGGCGCGCATCGCCGGGGGCCGCGGGGCCGAGATCGGTCGCGTGGAGCTTCAGTACCGCATAGGCGTCGGTCAGGCTGGTCGGCTCGTCGGTGGCGACCACCAGCAGCGTGTCGGCCAGGGCGGCAAGCCGGCGCACCGCGGCTTCGAGGCCGGCGCCGAGATCGAGCAGCACGACATCATAGCGTTGCGCGGCGGCGTGCAGCAGGGCGGTGATGCGGGCGATGGTGGCCGGGCCGAGGGATGCCAGCGCGCCGCTGCCCGAGCGGCCGGCCAGGATGTCGAACCCGCCTGTGGCATGGTGCAGGGTCGCGGCCTCCAGCGTGTCGGCGCCGGAGAGCACCGAGAGCAGGTCGTGCGCGGGCAGCAGGCCGAGTTGCACGTCCACATTGGCGAGGCCGAAATCCGCGTCGAACAACAGGACGCGGGCGCCATCGCGCGCCAGGCAATGGGCCAGCGAGATCGCGAGCCATGTCTTGCCGACCCCGCCCTTGCCGGAGGCGATGGCAATGACGCGGCCAGTTGGAGTGGCAGCCTGGGTGGCAGCCGGGGTGGCGGCAGGGGGCATCGGGCGCATCTCCGGGTCAGGCATGGGGGGCCGCACGCGAGGGGACGCGCCGT
>JAGXAV010000429.1 GCA_018971455.1 Rhodospirillales bacterium | reverse complement strand
GACGGCGATCGGCGAGGCGTTGATCGCCTGCGAGAAGCTGCTGGCCCTGGCCCCGGCCGCGGCGCGCAGGCGGGTGATCGACGTCGCCGGCGACGGGCGTTCCAACGAGGGCGACCCGCCGGGCCCGGTGCGCGACCGGCTGGCGGCGGCGGGCGTGACGATCAACGGGCTGTGCGTGCTGCATGAGGAGCCCGACCTGCTGGCGAGCTACACGCGCGAGGTCATCGGCGGCCTCGGCGCCTTTGCCCTGCAATGCCAGGATTATTCAGGATTCGCCGACGCCATGCGGCAGAAATTGCAGCAGGAAATATCGTAGGCAGCGATTCCCCGGCGGTCCGAGCGGGTGCTGCGCTCCGGGCGGGCGGTGCCCCTCAGATCCGCAGATGATCGGGGATGACCAGGCCGAGGCGGGTCGGCACGTTCCATTCCTCGCGCACCTCGCGCACCGGGCGGAAGCCCATGCGCTGGTAGAGCGGCAGCGCGCGCGGATGGTCGGCCGTGCAGGTGTTCACGGTCAGCGTGCGCGCCCCGCTGCGCCAGGCGGTGTCGATGGCGTGGCGCAGGAAGCCCGGGCCGAGGCCGCGCCCGACCGCGTGCGGCATTAGGCCGAAATACCCCAGATTGACAACCGGCCAGCCGCCGCTGTCGAGTTCGTGGAACCCGGCGGGCTGGCCGTCCAGGTAGAGCACGGTGATGGCGACCTGCGGGCTGCGCAGCACCGCCTCCAGCGCGCGATCGCTCATCGCCCGGCGCAGCCACCAGACATGCGGCGCCCCGACGGTATCGTAGAGGAAGCGATAGAAGGGCAGGGTGCAGCCGCGAACGGCGCGGATTTCGCACCCCGCCGGCATGCCGGGCGCCGGTGTTGCGGGTGGCGCCTCCATCCGCAGGAAGGTGACGATGACGCCGACCCGGACGACTGGCTCCACCGCCGGTTCCTAGCGCAATGCCGGCGCGGGTGAAATCGCGCGGCCATTCCATACCGGTGAGAGGGATTGGCAAAAACCTGCCGCGGCCCGCGCGCTTGATCCGGCCATGCGCTAGCTCGCGCGGTTGACGGTGTAGTCGGCCACGGCCAGCAGGCTGGCGCGCCAGGTCGAGTCCGGGAAGGCCGTCAGGCTCGCCTTGGCCGCGGCCGCGAAGCTTGCGGCCCGCTCCAGCGTGGCGGCGATGGCGCCGGTCCGCGCGATGATGTCCAGCGCCCGGGCGAGATCGGTCTCGCCCTGCTCGCTGGCCTCGATGGTGCGCTGCCAGAAGCCGCGTTCGGCGGCGTCGCCGGCGGCGAAGGCGGCGAGGACGGGCAGGGTGATCTTGCCCTCGCGGAAATCGTCGCCGACGGTTTTGCCGAGCTTGCCCTGGTCGGCGGCGTAATCCAGCGCGTCATCGACCAGCTGGAAGGCGATGCCGAGATTCATGCCGTATTCCGCCAGCGCCGCCTCCTCGGCGGGCGGGCGGCCGGCGACCACCGCGCCAACCTCGCAGGCCGCGGCGAACAGTGCTGCGGTCTTCCCGCGCACCACGTCCAGATAGCGCTCCTCGGTGGTGGAGAGGTCGTTCTGCGTGACGAGCTGCAGCACCTCGCCCTCGGCGATGGTCGCCGCCGCGCGGGAGAGGATATCGAGCACCCGCAGCGAGCCGTCCTCGACCATCAGCTGGAAGGCGCGGGCGAACAGGAAATCGCCGACCAGCACCGACGCCTTGTTGCCGAACACCGCATTGGCGCTGGCCAGGCCCCGGCGCAGCAGGCTCTCATCCACGACGTCGTCATGCAGCAGGGTGGCGGTGTGGATGAACTCCACGCAGGCGGCGAGATTGATGTGGCGCGGCCCGGCATAGCCGCACATCCGCGCCGTGGCCAGGGTGAGCAGCGGGCGCAGCCGCTTGCCGCCGGCCGCCACCAGATGGGCGGCCAGCTGCGGGATCAGGGCGACCGGGCTGTCCATCCGCGCCACGATGGCCCGGTTGGTGGCCTGCAGATCCTCGGCCACGAGCGCGACGAGCGCGCCCAGGGCGTCCTCGGCCTCGATGGGCCCGGACTCGGTTTCGGCGCGGGGCAGGGTGACAACGACGCCCAAGGCATTCTCCCGGAACACGGACCCGCGCCGTCTGGCGCCGACCGGGCTCGATATCGACATGGTTCGGCACGCACCACGGCGCCGAGAATTGAACGCTTTGCCTGGCGGCGAAGCTGGCCGACACTTAGCCCAAGATGCACATTCTCGCCAAATCCAATGACCCGGTCCGCCTCAGCTTCCTCGTCGTGCTGCTGCGCGATGCCGGCATCGAGGCGGTGTTGCTGGACGGCCACGCCAGCGCCGTGGAGGGCAGCATCGGCGCCATTCCGCGCCGGCTGGTGGTGCAGGAGGCGGATGCGATCCGCGCCCGGCGGGTGCTGCGCGAGGCCGGCGAGGGGGCGGTGGAGGAGACGTGATCACCCAGGGATGGCTGCTCGGCGGGCAGGTGCGCCACGACCAGCCGAAAGGCGGCCACCGCAGCGGGATCGAGCCGGTCCTGCTGGCGGCCAGCGTTCCCGCCCGGCCGGGCCAGAACGTGCTGGAAGGCGGCAGCGGGGCGGGGGCGGCGTTGCTCTGCCTCGCCCATCGCGTGCCGGGGGTGAACGGACTGGGCGTCGAGCGCGAGCCCGCCCTGGCGGCGCTGGCGACGGCGAACGCGGAGGCCAGCGGCGTGTCGGGGCTGCGCTTCGTCGCGGCCGACCTCACCGCCTGGGAGCCGGCGGAGAGATTCGACCACGCCATGGCCAACCCGCCCTGGCATGGCGCGGGCACCGCCTCGCCCGATCACCGGCACGAGGCCGCGCGGCGGGCC
>JAGXAV010000428.1 GCA_018971455.1 Rhodospirillales bacterium | reverse complement strand
GCGCCATGGCTGCTAATCTCCCGCCATGTCCGCCCCGTCAATCCGCCTGCACGTCACCGCCCCGCTGCACCCGGACACGCCGGTCGCCGCCTCCGCGTCGCAGGCGCATTACCTCGGCCATGTCATGCGCCGCGCGCCGGGCGAGACCGTGCGCCTGTTCAACGGCCGCGACGGCGAGTGGCAGGCCGAGATCCTCGCCCTGCGGCGCGACCAGGCGACGCTCGCCGCCCGGCACCAGCTGCGGCCGCAGGTGCCGGAGCCCGATCTGTGGCTCGCCTTCGCCCTGCTCAAGCGCGACGCGACCGACCTCGTGGTGCAGAAGGCCACCGAACTCGGCGCCGCGGCGCTGCTGCCGGTCCTCACCGAGCGCACCCAGGCCGCGCGCGTCAATCTCGACCGACTCGCCGCCATCGCCATCGAGGCGGCCGAGCAGAGCGAGCGGCTGACCGTGCCGCGCATCGCACCACCCGCGCCGCTTGCAACCCTGCTGCGCGAATGGCCGGCCGAGCGGGCGCTGGTGGCGGCAATCGAGCGGAGTGCCGCGGCAATGATCCGCTCGATGACCGGGGCGGCCGGCCTTCTGGTCGGTCCGGAGGGAGGTTTCACACCGCGGGAGCTTGACGTCATGGGGCGGCATCCCTTTGTTCATCCTGCCAGTCTCGGCCCGCGCGTGCTGCGGGCCGAGACGGCTGCGATCGTCGGGCTGGCCCTGTTGCAGGCGCAAGCCGTCGGCTAAGACTGCCCCCCAATCGCCGCTGCGCCGGCCGAACGAGACGGAACCAACATGTCCAATCCCGGAGCAGCCGACGCGACCCCGATCAGGTCGCTGCGGCAATTGGCCGACCACATCGCCGTCGGCTGCAAGCCGGCCGAGCGCTTCACCATCGGCACCGAGCACGAGAAATTCGGCTTCCGGAAGGATGATTTCTCCCCGCCCCCCTACGAGCCCGGCGGCATCCGCGCGATCCTGGAAGGCATCGCCGCCAATGGCTGGACGCCGATCACCGACCACGGCAACCCGATCGGGCTGACCCGGGGCGACGCCTCGGTGTCGCTCGAACCGGCCGGCCAGCTCGAATTGTCGGGCGGGTTGATGGCCGACCTGCACGCCACGCGCGCGGAAATGGAGGCCCATTACGCCGAGGTGCGCGCGGTCGCCGGCCCGCTCGGCCTCGGCTTCGCCCCGCTCGGATTCCACCCCACCGCCACGCGCGAGGCGATGCCGTGGATGCCCAAGGGCCGCTACGCCATCATGCGCCGCTACATGCCGCGCGTCGGCTCGCTCGGACTCGACATGATGACGCGCACCTGCACCGTGCAGGTCAATCTCGACTATGCGAGCGAAGCCGACATGGTGCGCAAGCTGCGCGTCGCGCTTGCCCTGCAACCGGTGGCCACCGCCCTGTTCGCCAATTCGCCCTTCGCCGACGGCAAGCCCTCCGGCTTCCTGTCCTACCGCGCCCATGTCTGGACCGACACCGACAACCAGCGCTCCGGCATTCCGGCGGTCTTCTTCGAGGACGGCTTCGGCTTCGAACGCTACGTCCAATGGCTGGTCGACGACGTGCCGATGTATTTCGCCTACCGCGACGATCGCTACATCGACCTCGCCGGCCAGTCCTTCCGCCGCTTCCTGGACGGAAGGCTGCCCGAGGCGGCGGGAGCGGTCGCCAGCGTGGGCGATTTCGCCGACCACATGACGACGGTGTTCACCGATGTCCGCCTCAAGCGGTTCCTGGAAATGCGCGGCGCGGATGCCGGCAGCCTGGAGATGATGGTCGCGCAATCCGCCCTCTGGGTCGGGCTGCTCTACGACCCCGCCGCCCTCGCGGCCGCGGCGGCGTTGGTGCAGTCCCATGACTGGCGTGATTTCGCCGCGCTGCGCCCACAGGTGGCGCGCCGGGCGCTCGACGCGCCATTCGGCGCCGGCACGGTGCGCGACCTCGCCCGCGACATGGTGGCCATCGCCGGCGACGGGCTGCGCGCGCGGGCACGGCGTGATGCTGCCGGGCAGGATGAACGGATCCACCTGGCGCCCCTCGCCCCTCTGGTCGCCGGCGCGCCGACGCAGGCGGAGGCATGGTTGTCACGTTTTAACGGAGCGTGGCGCGGAGATATCACGCGAATTTTTGCCGAGGCTGCGATTTGATGCCGGGTTGATCGTGAATCCTCCGTGCTGTTGCGGAAGGTGCACGTGAATGACAGTGATTGATTCCCGGATTACACGGCTGCGTTGCATAAAACCTTGCCTGCGCAACCGGTCTGGGCGTTGTATTGGCATATGATGGTAGGCACACCGCTCCGCATTTCTCCGTTATCCGGCACCACCCCGCCGCTCGATCCGATCCAGGTACGGTTGCGCCTGATCGGCCAGATGGAGGCCTGGACGCTGGCCAGCGAAAGCGTCCTGCCAACGGGCCGCAAGACGCGCGCGCTGCTGGCCATTCTGGCACTGTCCGCGCCGCGCCCTGTGCTGCGCGGAAAACTCGCCGAAATGCTGTGGAGCCGGCGGCCGGAGGAACAGGCACGCGCCTCGTTGCGCCAGGAAATCCACCGCCTGCTGGAAACGCTCGACCCGGTCGGCACGCACATCCTCGCCATCAACCGCGACCATCTGGCCCTGCGCCCGGGCACGGTCTGGGTCGACGTCGAGGAGGTGCTGCGCGCCTCGGCCGACAAGCCCGCCGCGCTCTCCCTGCTGGACGGCGAATTGCTCGAGGATCTCGACGGCATCGACCCGAGCTTCGATGCCTGGCTCGCCAGCGAGCGCGAACGGCTGCGCGATCGCGCCCGCGCGCTCGGCGAGAATTTGTTGCGAGATAAAACCGAAC
>JAGXAV010000427.1 GCA_018971455.1 Rhodospirillales bacterium | reverse complement strand
CGGCGCCCATGCACGCCCTGGGCGACCGTCGCCGCCACCCGCTCGGCCGCCACCTGCAACGGCGGCAGCCGTGCCCCGAGCGCCTGCGCGCGGCGGGCGGATGCACTCACCCGCGCGCCTCCGCTCCCCGCCGCTCCCCGCCGGCCCGATCCAGGCTGGGCCGATCCAAGCCGGGCTGATCCAAGCCCAGCCGCGCCACCAGACGCGCGATAACGCCTTCGATCGTCACGCCATCGGCGCGGGCGGAAAAATTGAGCGCCATGCGGTGGCGCAGGATCGGTACCGCGAGAGCTGCGACATCCTCGAGACTCGGCGCCAGCCGCCCGTCCAGCACGGCGCGCGCCCGGGTGGCGAGCATCAGCGCCTGCGCCGCGCGCGGACCGGGGCCCCAGGCCACGTGGCGGCGGATTTCCTCGTCGGCGCTGCTCTCCGGCCGGCCGCCGCGCACCAGCGCAAGGATCGCCTCGAGCACGCTCTCGCCGACCGGCACGCGCCGGATCAGCGCCTGGGCGGCCATCAGCTCGCCGGCGGAGAGTGCTGCCACCGGCCGCGTCTCGGCCGGCCCCGTGGTCGCCACCAGCATGCTGCGCTCGTCGGCGAGGTCCGGATAGCTCACCCGGACTTCCATCAGGAAGCGGTCGAGCTGCGCCTCCGGCAGCGGATAGGTGCCTTCCTGCTCGATCGGGTTCTGCGTCGCCAGCACATGGAAGGGCCGCGGCAGCGGGTGCTCGACGCCGCCAACCGCCACCCGCCCCTCCTGCATCGCCTGCAGCAGGGCCGATTGCGTGCGCGGGCTCGCGCGATTGATCTCGTCGGCCATCAGCAGCTGGCAGAACACCGGCCCGGCCACGAAGCGGAAGCTCCGCCGGCCATCCCCGGGCGCCTCGTCCAGCACCTCGCTGCCGAGAATATCCGCCGGCATCAGGTCGGGCGTGAACTGGATGCGCTTGGATCCCAGGCCGAGCACCACCGCCAGCGTCTCGACCAGCCGGCTCTTGCCCAGCCCGGGCACGCCCACCAGCAGCACATGCCCGCCCGAGAGCAGCGTGATCAGCGTCTGGTCGATCACCTCCCCCTGGCCGTAGATGGCGCGCCCGATCTGCGTGCGCACCGAGGCCATGCGCGCGCCAAGCGCCTCGATCTCGGCCAGCGCCGCTCCCTCGCCGCCGGGCTGGTTCATCGGAAGAGCTGCGGACATGTGTGCGATCCTCTGCCGGCGCCGGCGCGGCGGTGATGGAACATAATGAAGCAAATGGGGTGCCGGACGCACTCTGCCACTTCCACCGGAGGGGGGAAGCTACCTATATCGGCTGCGGGGATGAAAGACCGTCCCGGCGCGGGCGGGCAAGGGACATGCGGGCGTGATGCACGACACTCCGGCGAGCAACCAGGCGGCACGGCGCGGGCCCCTCCTCCGCCCATCCGCCTGCCCGATCGCCGCCCCGCGGCTGCGCGGTCCACGCCTCTCCGGCGCCGCCTCTCCCGCCGCCACACCCGCCACCGGACCGCGCCGCCCGGTCGAATGCGGCGACATGCCCTTCCTCATCAAGCGCGACGGCACCTGGCTCTATCGCGGCAGCCCGATCGGCCGCAAGGAACTCGTCTGCCTCTTCGCCTCCGTCCTCAAGCGCGACGCCGAGGGTGGATTCTGGCTCGAAACCCCGGCCGAGCGCGGCCGCATCGAGGTCGAGGACGCGCCGTTCGTCGCCGTCGAGCTGGACTGGACCGGCATCGGCCACGCGCAATGCCTCACCCTGCGCACCAATATCGACCAGATCGTCACCGTCGGCCCCGACCACCCGATCCGCGTCGCCCACGACCTGCTGACCTGCGAGCCCACGCCCTACGTCCATGTGCGCGACGGGCTCGGGCGCCTGCCCATCGAGGCGCGCATCGGGCGCGCGGTCTATTACGAACTGGTCGCCCTCGCCGAACCCCATATCGTCCAGGGGCGGCGCATGCTCGGCGTGTGGAGCAACAGGCGCTTCTTCCCGCTCGGCGAATTGCCGCCGGGCGACGACGGCTAAGCCGGGGACCGTGACCCTCTCCGAGCTGCGCCGGCGCCTCGCCGAGCCCGCACGCCTCGCGCCGCCGACGCGCACCACAACCGCCATCTTCGGTGCCGACGACCCGGCGAGTCTCGCGGCCCGCCCGCTCATCCCCGCCGCCGTGCTGGTGCCCCTTGTGCTGGGGCCCGAGCCCGGCGTGCTGCTGACCCGCCGCAACGAGAAGCTGCGCCACCACGCAGGCCAGGTCAGCTTCCCCGGCGGGCGCATCGACCCCACCGACGCGAGCCCCGAGGCCGCCGCCCTGCGCGAGGCCCAGGAGGAGATCGCGCTCGACCCCAATGACGTCGAGATCGCCGGCCGCCTCGGCGACTACGTCACGGGCTCGGCCTACCGCATCACCGCCATCCTCGGCCTGCTGCCCGAGGGCCGCGATCTCACCGCCCTGCGCCTCGCCCCCTCGCCGGACGAGGTGAGCGCCGTCTTCGCCCTGCCGCTGCGCGTGCTGCTCGACCCCGCGGCGCCGCGCCGCGAGCGCGCGAAACTGCGCGACGAATGGCGCGAGTTCTGGGTCTGGCCGCATGACGACCATCACATCTGGGGCGCCACCGCCGCCATCCTGGTGCATCTCGCCGCCCGGCTGCGGGGCGAATGATGCTCCGCGGAACCGAGCTCGGCCTGTTCCTGCTGCCCTTCGCGCTGTTTCTGACCTGGCTGGTGCTGGGCCGGCGCACCCCGGCCTCGCTGGTCTGGGCGGCGCTCACCGGCGTGCTGCTGCTGGCCATCGCCACCCTCTGGCTCGGCCTCGGCCGGCATCTGCCGGGCGATG
>JAGXAV010000426.1 GCA_018971455.1 Rhodospirillales bacterium | reverse complement strand
CGTGCTGCTCGATGTCGCCGATGCGGCGGCGGTGCGCGCGGGGCATGCCACGCTGCTGGCGCGCGCCGCCGCCGCCGCGCCGGCGGCGCGCATCGAGGGCGTGCTGGTAGCGCGCCAGCTTAAGGGCGGCGTGGAGTGCATCCTCGGCATTCATCGGGACCCGGTCTTCGGCCCGATCGCCATGTTCGGCCTCGGTGGCATCTTCGTCGAGGTGCTGAAGGATGTGGTGTTCCACCGCTGCCCGTTCGGGGAGGACGTGGCGATGGCGATGATCCGCTCCGTCCGCGCGGCTCCGGTGCTGCTCGGCGCGCGCGGGCGCAAGCCGGTCGATCTTGCGGCGCTGGCGGCCATGCTGGCGCGGCTTTCGGTGTTCGCCACGCAGGCCGGGCCGGCGTTGCGCGGCATCGACCTCAACCCGGTCTTCGCGATGCCGGCGGGCGAAGGTGCCTTTGCCGCCGATGCAGTGATCGATATCCAGGGAGACGTGCCGGCATGATCAACAAGATTGTCCAATCGATGGGCGAGGCGATGGCGGGGATGCGCGACGGCGCGACCATCCTGCTCGGCGGCTTCGGCTCGGTGGGTCAGCCCAACCAGCTGGTCGATGCGGTGATCGAGACCGGGGCCCGCGACCTCGTGGTGGTCGCCAACAATTCCGGCGGCGGGCATGTCGGCCTGGCGTTGCTGATGGAGCTGGGCCGGGTGCGGCGCATCATCTGCTCCTTTCCGCGCAGTTCGACCTCGACGGTTTTCGAGGAGCTGTATCGTGCCGGCAAGATCGAGCTGGAGATCGTGCCGCAGGGCACGCTGGCGGAGCGGATGCGCGCCGCCGGCGCCGGGGTGGGCGCGTTCTACACGCCGACCTCGGTGGGCACGAAGCTCGCCGAGGGCAAGGAGACGCGCGTGATCAACGGGCGCGAGATGGTGCTGGAGCATGCGCTGCACGGCGATTTCGCGCTGGTCGAGGCGTGGCAGGCCGATCGCTGGGGTAACCTGACCTACCGGCGGTCCGGCCGCAATTTCAACCCGGTGATGGCCACGGCGGCGAACGTCACCATCGTGCAGGCGCAGCACATCGTGGAGCTCGGGACGCTCGACCCGGAGGCGATCGTCACGCCCGGCATCTTCGTGGATCGGGTGGTGCATGTGCCTTATGGTGATCCGGCGATCTGAGGGGAGGCGAGCATGAGCGCTGTTGCAGAAGCCCGGCCGTGGACGCGTCCGCAAATGGCCGCACGCCTGGCCAGCGACATTCCGGAGGGCTGGTACGTCAATCTCGGCATCGGGATCCCGACGCTGGTGGCCGATTTCGTGCCGACCGAGCGGGAGGTGATCTTTCATTCCGAGAACGGCGTGCTCGGCATGGGGCCGGCGCCGGCCAAGGCGGATCTGGATCCCTGGCTGATCAATGCCGGCAAGCAGCACGTCACGCTGCGCACCGGCGGCTGCTTCGTCCACCACGCCGACAGCTTTGCGATGATTCGCGGCGGGCATCTGGATCTGTGCGTCCTCGGCGCGTTCGAGGTGGCCGAGAATGGCGACATCGCCAACTGGGCAACCAGCGAGAACGACACGGCGCCCGCCGTGGGCGGGGCGATGGACCTCGCCGCGGGCGCCAAGCGGTTATGGGTGGTGATGGAGCACAGCACCAAGGACGGGCGCTCCAAGCTGGTGCGCAAATGCACCTACCCGCTGACCGCGCCGCGCGCCGTCAAGCGGGTCTACACCAACCTCGCCGTGCTGGAGGTCGCCTCCGAGGGGTTCGTGGTGCTCGACATGGCGGCCGGCCTGTCGCGCGACGAGTTGCGGGCGCGCACCGATGCCGAGCTGATCTTCCCCGCATGAGTGCCGCGGAGGACCGGGCGGAGAATATCCGGCTGATTCGCGACAGCGCGGCGGCGATCGCGCAGCCCGACGCGCTCGGGCGCATTCGCGCGCTGCGCTTCACCGCGCCCGGCTTCGAGCGGACCAGCTGGCAGGCGATGTGCGACATGGGCTGGCCCGGCCTGCTGGTGGCCGAGGCCGATGGCGGGAGCGGGCTCGGCATGGGCGAGTTCTGTGCCCTGTGCGAGGATCTCGGCGCCGGGCTGGTGCCCGAGCCGCTGATCGGCACGGCCGTCGCCGCGCGCGTGCTGAAGGGCGCGGCCCTCGCCGACCTGCTGGCCGGACGCAGGCTCGTGCTGCCGGCCTGGCAGGAGCGCGCCAACAGCCTCGATGCCCAGGGCGAGACGCGGGTTGCCGGCGGGCGGGTGAGCGGGCGGAGATGCTTCATCCCGATGGCCGCGGGCGCGGACGCCTTCGTGGTGAGCGGGCGCGACGGGCTGGCGCTGGTGGCCGCCGCGGCCGCGGGGCTGAGCGTGGAACCGACGCAGGATGGCGGATATTTCGGCACGCTGTCGCTGCACGAGGCGCCCGGCACGCCGCTTGCCGGCGATCTCGATGCGGCGCTCGATGAGGCGGCACTGGCCAGTTCGGCCTATCTGCTCGGCGTGATGGAGCGCGCCTTCGCGCTGACGCTTGATTATCTGCGCACCCGCCAGCAATTCGGCCGCGCGATCGGCAGTTTCCAATCCCTTCAGCACCGGGCAGCGGATCTGAAGATCCAGATCGCGCTGACCCGGGCCAGCATCGAGTCCGCGGCGGCGACACTGGACGGGGCGCCGGCCGTGGCGGAGCGGCAGGCCGCCGTCTCACGCGCCAAGGCCCGCGCCGCGGAGGCGGCCATGCTGGTGACGCGCCAGGCGATCCAGCTGCATGGCGGGATCGGCTACACCGACGAGGCCGATATCGGCCTGTATCTGCGCAAGGCGATGGTGCTGGCCAATCTCTACGGCTCG
>JAGXAV010000425.1 GCA_018971455.1 Rhodospirillales bacterium | reverse complement strand
AGCCCGGCCATCGGCTGGGCCGGCGTGCCGCCGGGCGCGCCCGCGGCCGCGGCGAGCGCGGTGGGCAGCAATCCGCCCGAGGCCAGCAGATGCGGGTCGTCGAACAGGTCGGCGGGGCGGGCGATGGGGGCGAAGGGCACGCCGAGCGCTTCGCAGCGCGCCATCAGCTCGGCCTTGGTGAGGCCCGCGAAGACGGCGGCAACGCGCGGGATGGTGCGCGCGCGGGCCGCGACACGCTGGGCCTGGGTTGCCAGCAGCGGGTCGGCGAGCAGGTCGGCGAGCCCGAACGCCTCGCAGAAGCCGCGCCATTGCGTGTCGGTGACGATGCCGACGAAGACCTGGCGGCCCGGCTCGCTGGTGTCGAACACGTCATAGACCGGCCAGGGCTTCACCATCGCGGGGTCGGCGTAGGAGGGCGGCTCGCGCCCCTCGATGGCGGCGCCGGCCATGTGCTGGCCGACCAGCACCATGTTGGTCTCGAACAGGCCGGACTGCACATGCGCGCCGCGACCGGTGGCGTCGCGCGCGCGCAGCGCGGCGAGGATGGCGATGACGCCGAACATGCCGCCCATGATGTCGTTGACCGACGCGCCGGTGCGCAGCGGCCGGCCGGGCGGGCCGGTCATGTAGGCGAGCCCGCCCATCATCTGCACCACCTCGTCGAGTGCGGTGCGGTGCTCGTAGGGGCCGGGCAGGAAACCCTTGCACGAGCAATAGACGAGGCGCGGGTTCTCGGCCGACAAGGCGGCGTGGCCGAGGCCGAGCTTGTCCATGGCGCCGGGGCGGAAATTCTCCACCAGCACGTCGGCGCCGGCCGCCAGCCGGCGCGCCAGCGCGAGGCCGGCGGGGCGCTTGAGGTCGATGCACAGGCTGCGCTTGTTGCGGTTGTAGGTGGGGAAGAAGCCGATCGCGGCGCCGCCGAGCCGGCGCGTGTTGTCGCCGGCCGGCGCCGGCTCGATCTTGATCACGTCCGCGCCGAGATCGCCCAGCACCATGGCGCAGCTCGGCCCCATGATCATGTGGGTGAACTCGATGACCTTCAGGCCGGCGAGTGGGCCAGGGCGCGGGTCGGCGGGCGGGGCGTCGGGCATCTCCTGGCCTTTCACGCGGTCATGGCGGGGCGGTAGGTGCGCGGCACGCCGGCGGCGGCCAGGCGGCCGTGCAAGCGCTCATCCGGCAGGCCCGTGGCCAGCGCGGCGCGCGCGGCGATCAGGGCAGGCAGGTCGATGCCGGTGGCGAACCCCTCGGATTCGAGCAGGAAGACAAGATCCTCGGTGGCGGCATTGCCGACCGAGCCGGGGGCGTAGGGGCACCCGCCCAGCCCGCCGAGGGCGGCGTCGAAGCCGCGCACACCTTCCTCCAGCGCGGCGAAGACGTTGGCCAGCGCCGTGCCCAGCGTATCGTGCAGGTGCAGGTTGCCGCAGCGCTCCGCGCCGATCTCACCGCGGACGGCGCGGACCAGGCGGCGCACCTGCGACGGGCTGGCGTAGCCCAGCGTGTCGGCCAGTGCGACGCGGTCGGCGCCCGCCCGGGCCAGGTCGGCGGCGAGGGTTATCACCTCGCGCTCGGGGATGATGCCCTGCAGCGAGCAGCCGAAGGCGGTGGAGATGCCGGCCTCGATGCGCGGGGCCGCACCGCCCAGCGTCGCAGCCCAGGCGGCAACCCGGGCCAGCTCGGCGACCTGCTCGGCGCGGCTGCGGCGCACATTGGCCTGGCTGTGGGCCTCGCTCGCCGAGACCGGCAGGATGATGGTCTGCGCCCCGGCGGCGGCGGCGTTCTGCGCGCCGCGCAAATTCGGCGCCAGCGCCACGACATGCAGCGCCGGGTGATCGGCGCGGGCGGCGCGGGTGATCTCGGCGGCATCGGCCATCTGCGGCAGCAGGGCGGGGGGCACGAAGCTCGCCACTTCCATCTCGGGCAGCCCGCAGGCGGCCATCGCCGCGATCCAGCGCCGCTTGGCCGCGGTCGGCATGACCGATTTCGCCATCTGCAACCCGTCGCGCGGGCCAACTTCGCGCACGAGGGCGCGCTCTGACGTCGGCATGGTGCGTGCCACCTCCCGGACCAATCCTTCCCGCCGGGATAATGCGGCCTTGTTTCAAGGAGTAAAATCGCTGATTCGCGGCCGAATACTCCGTGTATTACGGAGACTCCGGCGCCAGCAGGTGATCGCGCAGCAGCCGGGCCGGCACGGCGAGGCTGCCGGGCGGCTGGCTGACCAGGCGCAGCCGGCGCACGGCCCATGGCTCGGCGAGCGGCACGCCGCGCAGGCCGAGGGCGGCCGCATACGGCACGAGCAGCCCGTCCGGCATGACGCAGATGCCATGGCCGCCGGCAACCAGGCGGCGGGCGGCGTCGGTGCTGGTGACGCGGAAGCTGTGGTGCTGGCGTCGCCCGAGCTGTTCGGCGACGCTGTCGAGCAGCAGCGCAAGGGCGCCGCCTTCCAGCACCCCGATCATCCTGTGGTCGAGCAGCTCGGCAAAGCGCAGCGACGCGCGCCCGGCGAGCGGGTGGCCGGCCGGCATTGCGGCGAGCAGCCGATCCTCGCGCCAGGGCTGGGCCTGAAGCCCCGCCGGAATGACGCCGCCGGTGGTGACGATGCCGAGATCGACGCGGCCGTCGAGCAGATCCTGCAGCACCGGCAGGCTGCTCGCCTCGCGCAGTTCGATGGCGATGCCCGGCCGCGCGGCGCCGAAGCGGGCGAGATCGCCGGCGAGCCAGGCGCCGGCGATGACGGAGGGCGTGGCGCCGAGCCGGACGCGGCCCAGCCCGCCGGTGGCGAGCGTTGCCATGTCCTCGCCGAGCCGGGCCGCGAAATCGGACAGGGTGCGGGCGTGG
>JAGXAV010000424.1 GCA_018971455.1 Rhodospirillales bacterium | reverse complement strand
TGAGAATCGCCTCGCTCTCGGATTCGGCGCGTTTGATGATCGCCTCGCTCTCGGATTCCGCCGTCGTCGGCTTGGTCGTCGTGGCGGTCTGCGCGTGGGCGGCCGGGGCATAGGCCAGCGGCGACAGCGCCAGGAACAGTGCTCCGGCCACCGTCAAATATGTCTTGCTCATCGTTTCCACTCCTCGAACGTTACGGGCGGTCGCGGCCGCCCTGGCACGCTTGACGATCTTGCGTCCGCTCCCAGTGCCTGCCGCGCAGAACTGGCTGCAATCCGGACCAGACACCGAACCGGTCCTCGCAGAAGCATGCAGGTGCCGATCAGCTTCGGGAGATTTCTATCAAGGTTTTCCACATGCCGCATTGATCGACATCAAGTTCGATCGGGCGAATTATCGAACGGGCACCCTATCCCCCGGGGGGGCGGCCGGGGGCGGTGGCAGAAGCGCCGGGCAATGGTAGAAGCGGGAACCGACCAGGAAGGGAGCACGCCATGGCTCAGAAAGTCATTATCACCTGCGCCGTCACCGGTGCGATCCACACGCCCTCGATGTCGCCGCATCTGCCGGTGACGGCGGACGAGATTGCCGCCGCGGCGATCGGCGCGGCCGAGGCCGGGGCGGCGATCATCCACCTGCACGCGCGCGATCCCCAGACCGGCCGGCCCGACCAGAGCCCGGAAGCCTTCGGCGCCTTCCTGCCCCGCATCAAGCAATCGACCGACGCGGTGGTGAACCTGACCAGCGGCGGCGCGCCGCACATGCAGATCCGCGAGCGCATTCAGCCCTCGTTGACCTTCCGCCCGGAAGTCGCCTCGCTCAACATGGGTTCGATGAATTTCGGCCTCTACCCGATGCTGGAGCGGTTCAAGGAGTTCAAGCACCCGTGGGAGCGCGAGCATCTGGAGAACAGCCGCGACCTGATCTTCCGCAACACCTTCCAGGACATCGAATACGCGCTGCGCGAACTGGCCGATGCCGGCACGCGCTTCGAGTTCGAGTGCTACGACACGAGCCACCTCTACAACCTGGCGCATTTCCTCGATCGCGGCCTCGTCAAGCCGCCGCTCTTCGTGCAGACGGTGTTCGGCATCCTCGGCGGTATCGGTCCGCATCCGGAGGATGTCATGCACATGAAGCGCACGGCGGACCGGCTGTTCGGCAATGCCTATCGCTGGTCGGTGCTGGGGGCGGGGCGCAACCAGATGCCGATCGCGGCGATGGCCGCCGCCATGGGCGGAAATGTCCGCGTCGGCCTTGAGGACAGCCTGTGGATCGGGCCGGGCAAGCTGGCCAGCAGCAACGCCGAGCAGGTCCGCAAGGTGCGCCAGATCATCGAGGGGCTGGGCCTGGCGATCGCCTCCCCCGCCGAGGCCCGCGACATGCTCGCGCTGAAGGGCGGCGACAAGGTCGCGTTCTGACCGGGAGCAGGATGGCCAGGGGAATGCGGGCCGGAGGCATCGGCCGCCCGCCACCCGTGCCGCACCCGCGGTTGAGCCAAATCAATGAAGCGCTGCCCCGGGCGCTTCAAGCTGCCGGCGCGCCGGAGGATTCTGCCAGAGGGAGCTGCGAACGTGTCGAAGCGTCGTGACCTGCTGATTGTCATCGCCGATGGCGAGCATGCGCGCTTTGTGCGCCCGGCCGCGGACAATGCGCTCCATGCCGACCGGGGGTTCGACTCCCTGTCGGCCCATAAGCGGTCGGCCGAACTCGGCTCGGACCATCCGGGCGCGTCGTTCCACAGCGATTCCTCCGCCCATCACGCCATCACCCCGCGGCATGATCTGCATGCGCTGGAGAAGGAAAAATTCGCCCATCTGATCGGCGCAAGCCTGAACGCCGCGGCCGGCGCCGGCCAGTTCAGCGAGCTGGTCCTGGTGGCGCCGCCGCATGTGCTGGCCGCGATGCGCGCGACCCTGGATACCACCACCGGCGCCATGGTCGTCGGCACGCTGGGCAAGGACCTCATCAAGGTGCCCGACCACGAGTTGCAGCCGCATCTGGCGGAATGGGTGCATCCGGTGCACCGCCCGCACCGTTAGCAGCCATCCGCCTGCGCCTCCGCGGACCGCGATGGCCCCCGGTGGTCAGCGGATTCGGATGCGCACGCCGTCGGCGATCGTCTCGCCCGGGAACAGGATCACCCGTTCCCCCGGTGACAGGCCCTGGGTCACGGCGGCTTCGGTCGTGCTGCGGCGTTCCACGCTCACCGCCCGCCTTCGCGCACGTCCATCGGCGGCAACATAGACGTACCAGCCGGCATTCTCGCGAAACAAGGCACCTGCCGGCACCACGATGGCATTGTCGAGCACCGCCGTGACGATGCGCGCCTCGACACGATAGGCGTCGCCCAGCGAGTGCCCGGCCGGCAGCGGCGAGGTGATGTCGATCACGATATTGGTGCGCTGCTCATCCACGCCCAGAGCCGACACCTTGGTGAACGCCCCGGGCTCGACCACCCGCACGCGGCCGGCGAGGGAATTCTCGCCACCCCACCCGGTGATGCGGACCGGATCGCCCGGCCGGACGCGGACCGCATCGGGGGTGAGCACGTCGGCGATCACTTCCAGATCCGCCGGATTGCCGATCTCGACGAGCGGCGCGCCGAGTGCGACCGGCGACTCGCTCTTCTGCACCAGGCGCAGCACGCGCCCGGCCACCGGTGAGCGGACCTGCCAGGTCGCGGCCGGATTCCCCGCCTCGCTCTCCAGGAACAGCGCGGCGCGCGCCATTTCGAGTTCGTGCTCGGCGGCGTGGCGGGACAGTTGTACGGCCTCCAATTCGCGGCGGGCCGTGTTGAGCGCCAGCGCATCCCGCTCCAGCCGGCTGCGCGGCGCCGCGC
>JAGXAV010000423.1 GCA_018971455.1 Rhodospirillales bacterium | reverse complement strand
TCAGGGCATGGCGCGGATCATCGCTCACTTGCACCGACGCCCGCTTCGCCCCATACGCCGCCCATGCGCCATGTTCTGACCCTCGCCGTCGATCGCTCCGCGACCAGCCTCACCGACGCCATCATCGCCCGTGTGCGCGACGCCGTCCAAGGCGGGCCGCCGGACATTCTGGCGCCGGGCGAGGCGGCCGACATCCCCATCGCCGACAGCCCCGACGCCGCCCGCCTCGCCGCCGCCCTGCAGGGTGCGGCGGTGGACGCCATCACCACCCGCGCGCGCGGCCGGCGCAAGGCCCTGCTGATCGCCGACATGGACAGCACCATCGTCACCAGCGAGACGCTGGACGAGCTCGCCGCCCATGCCGGGCTGAAGGAGAAGATCGCCGCCATCACGCGCGCCAGCATGAACGGCGAGATCGATTTCGCCACCGCCCTGCGCCAGCGCGTCGCCATGCTCAAGGGCCTGAAGCTCGCGGCGCTTGAGGAGACCTGGCAGCGTACCGAGATCATGCCCGGCGCGCGCGAGCTGGTCGCCACCATGCGCGCCCACAACGCCACCACCGCCCTGGTCTCCGGCGGCTTCACCTTCTTCACCGGCCGCGTCGCCGCGCAGCTCGGCTTTTCCACCCATCGCGCCAACACGCTGCTCGAAGACGGCACAGCGCTGACCGGCGAGGTCGGCACGCCGATCCTCGATCGCGACGCCAAGCTCGCCACCCTGCACGAGCTGGCCGCCGCCCGCGGCGTGAAGCTCGCCGCCACCCTGGCCGTCGGCGACGGCGCCAACGACCTGGCGATGCTCCGCGAAGCCGGCCTCGGCATCGCCTTCCGCGCCAAGCCGATCGTCGCCGCCGAGGCGCGCGCCCAGGTGCGCCACGCCACTCTGCGCGCGCTGCTCTTCGCCCAGGGCTACCGGCTGGCCGAGATCGTCGAAGGGTGAACGCCGCGCGCAAAGGGCCTCGGCCGCACAGGAGCACGACATGACGCAGAAAGTGGCTGTCATCACCGCCGGCGGCAGCGGCATGGGGGCAAGTGCCGCCCGTCGCCTGGCGCGGGACGGCTTCGCGGTCGCCATCCTCTCCTCATCCGGCAAGGGCGAGGCTCTGGCCAGGGAGCTCGGCGGCGTCGGCGTCACCGGCTCCAACCAATCCAATGACGACATCAAGCGCCTGGTCGACGCAACCCTCGATCGCTGGGGCCGCATCGACGTGCTGGTCAACAGCGCCGGCCACGGCCCCCGCGCCCCCATCCTCGACATCGCCGACGAGGACTGGCATCGCGGCATGGAGGTCTATTTCCTCGGTGCCGTGCGGCCGACCCGGCTGGTGACGCCGATCATGCAGGCCCAGCGCGCGGGGTCGATCATCAACATCTCGACGGCATGGGCGTTCGAGCCCAGCGAGATGTTTCCGACCTCCGCCGTCTTCCGGGCGGGCCTGGCCGTATTCACCAAGATCTTCGCGGACCGGTACGCGCCGGACAATGTGCGCATGAACAACATCCTGCCCGGCTGGATCGACAGCCTTCCCGCGACGGAGGAGCGCCGCGCCGGCGTTCCGATGGGCCGCTACGGCACGGCCGAGGAGATCGCCGGCACGGTCGCGTTCCTCGCCTCGGCCGATTCCGGCTACATCACCGGGCAGAACGTCCGCGTCGATGGCGGCATCACGCGCTCGCTCTGACCGCGCCGCGCGCGGAACGGCGTTCGACCCGGAGGGCCGGCCATGCTGAGCATCACGACCCTGGTGGTCCTTGGCGGCGCCTTCGGCGGCGGCTTCATCTCCGGCCTGGTCGGCTTCGGCACCGGTTTGATGGCGCTCGGCATCTGGCTCTACGTTCTGGCGCCGTCGGCGGCATCCTCGCTGGTGGCGGTCTGCTCCGTGTTGTCCCAGGTGCAGACCATCCCGCTCATCTGGCACGCCATCGACCGCCGCCGCATCTGGCCCATGCTGGCAGCGGGCCTGCTCGGTGTGCCGGTCGGCACCCGCCTGCTCTCGTTCATCGATCCGATCACCTTCCACCTCGCCATGGGCGGCCTGCTGATCGGCTTCTCGTCCTTCATGCTGTTCGGCCGGCGCGAGACGCGCCTGCTCTGGGGCGGCCAGGCGGCCGACAGCGCGATCGGCTTCCTCGGCGGCCTTCTGGGCGGGCTCGCCGGTCTGTCGGGGCCGTTTCCCACCATGTGGTCGGCGCTTCGCGGCTGGAGCAAGGACGAGCGGCGCGGCGTGATCCAGACCTTCAACCTGACCATCCTCAGCGCCTCGCTGCTGTCGCACGCCGCCGCCGGCCTGCTGACGCGGGATTTCGGACGCCTCGTGCTGCTCGCCCTGCCCGGCACCGTCGGTGGATCGTGGCTCGGCATCTACGCCTACCGGCGGCTGAGCGACCACCATTTCCACCGCATCGTCCTCGGCGTGCTCGGCCTCTCCGGGCT
This sequence comes from Rhodospirillales bacterium, assembly GCA_018971455.1. Taxonomy (GTDB): domain Bacteria; phylum Pseudomonadota; class Alphaproteobacteria; order Acetobacterales; family Acetobacteraceae; genus REEB85. Next base: position 417 of record JAGXAV010000423.1, on the reverse strand, counting down.
CACGCTGCTCTGGAGCAGCCTGTGACGGCAGCGGCGGCGGCGACGCCCTAATCGTTCAGCGGATAGGCGGCCATCAGCCGCTTCTGCCGCCGCCACAGCGCGGCCAGGGCGCGCAGCCCGGTGCTGCGGTGGCCGCGCGCGCGATTGGCCGCGCCGATGCGCCAGGCGGCGCGGTAATGGTGGAACTGCGCCCGCCACGCCTCCCACAGCGAGGTATCGGGGTCCCAGACATGGGTGGCCTCGGAGCCGACGCCGTTGATTTCGATGATGCGGAAATCCTCGCCCCGGCGCAGGGCGGCCAGCGAGCCGAAGCGGATGTCGAAACGGCCGAAATGGAACTCCGGCATGGCGCGCGCGATGCGCTCGAAGCACGCGGCCAATGCCGGCGTCACCTCGGCCGCGCCGTCGCGGAAGATC
>JAGXAV010000422.1 GCA_018971455.1 Rhodospirillales bacterium | reverse complement strand
AATCTGGAAAGCCTGGGCGGCGTGGTGCATTCCGGCGAGGTGCTGCTCGCACTGGCTCGCGCCGGCATTCTGCGCGAGGACGCCTACCGCATCGTCCAGCGCAACGCTATGGCGACCTGGGAGAAGCTCGGCACCCCCGAGGGCCGCGGCTTCCGCGCCAATCTCGATGCCGACCCCGAGATCGCCGGCCGCGTGCCGCCCGCAATCCTTGACGCGGCGATGGACCCCGCCATGCATCTGCGCCACCTCGATGTCGCGTTCACCCGCGTCTTCGGCGAGGCGGGCCCCCACGCCTGACCATGGCATCCGCCCTGCGCCCCGGGCGTGGCACAGGGCGGGTGCTGCTGCTATACCGCCCGCCGGGCGGCCCGCTCCGGCCGCATGCTCGTTTGCGGGGGCCTCGGCCCCGAAGGAAAGCCCGTCATGGCCCGCCGCCGCCAACTCTATGAAGGTAAAGCGAAAATCCTGTTCGAGGGCCCGGAGCCGGGCACCCTGGTGCAGTATTTCAAGGACGACGCCACCGCCTTCAACGCCCAGAAGAAGGGCGTCATCACCGGCAAGGGCGTGCTCAACAACCGCATCAGCGAATACCTCATGCTGCGGCTCGCCGAAATCGGCATCCCCACCCATTTCGTCCGCCGCCTGAACATGCGCGAGCAGCTCATCCGCGAGGTCGAGATCATCCCCATCGAGGTGGTGGTCCGCAACGTCGCCGCCGGCAGCCTCTCGACGCGCCTCGGCATCCCCGAGGGCACCCGCCTGCCCCGCTCGATCATCGAGTACTATTACAAGAATGACGGGCTGGGCGACCCGATGGTGGCCGAGGAGCATATCACCGCCTTCGGCTGGGCCGGCACGCAGGACATGGACGACATCGTCGCCCTGACCCTGCGCATCAACGACTTCCTCACCGGCCTGTTCCTCGGCGTCGGCATCACCCTGGTCGACTTCAAGGTGGAGTTCGGCCGGCTGTGGGAAAACGAGGAAATGCGCATCGTCCTTGCCGACGAGATCAGCCCGGATAATTGCCGCCTGTGGGACAGCAAGACCAGCGAGAAGATGGACAAGGACCGCTTCCGCCGCGACCTCGGCAAGGTCGAGGAAGCCTACCAGGAAGTCGCGCGCCGCCTCGGCATCCTGCCCGAGGCCGGCACGCGCGACATGAAGGGCCCGGAGCTCATGCAGTGAAGGCCGTCGTCACGGTGATGCTCAAAGAGGGCGTGCTCGACCCGCAGGGCAAGGCGATCGCCCAGGCCCTGCACGGGCTCGGCTTCGCGGCCGTCGGCGAGGTCCGCGCCGGCAAGCGCATCGAGCTCGAACTGGCCGAGACCGACCCGGCCAGGGCCCGCGCCCAGGCCGAGGAGATGGCCCGCAAGCTGCTGGCCAACACGGTGATCGAGAGCTTCCGCGTCGAGGTGGCCTGAATGCGCGCGGCCATCATCGTCTTCCCCGGCATCAACCGCGAGCGCGACCTCGCCATCGCCCTCGAGCGCAGCACCGGCCGCGCGCCGCGCATGGTCTGGCACAAGGAGACCGATCTCGCGGGCATCGACCTCATCGCCATCCCCGGCGGCTTCTCCTATGGCGACTATCTGCGCTGCGGCGCCATGGCCGCCCAATCCCCGGTGATGGGCGCCATCCGCGCCCATGCCGCCCGCGGCGGCCATATCCTCGGCGTCTGCAACGGCTTCCAGATCCTCACCGAGGCCGGGCTGCTGCCCGGCGCCCTGCTGCGCAACGCCGCCCTGCGCTTCCTGTCGATGGACTGCCACCTGCGCGTCGAGCGCGCCGACACCGACTTCACCCGCCACTACCAGCGTGGCGAGGTGTTCCGCGCGCCCCTCGCGCATGGCGACGGCAACTACTTCGCCGATGAGGCGACGCTGGACCGGCTGGAAGGCGAGGGCCGCGTCGCCTTCCGCTACACCACCCCCATGGGCGAAACCACGCCCGGCGCCAACCGCAACGGCAGCGCGCGCAACATCGCCGGCATCTACTCGGAAAATCTGCGCATCCTCGGCCTGATGCCCCACCCCGAAGACCTCGTCGATCCGCTGATGGGCGGCACCGACGGCAAACCGCTCTTCGACAGCATCGCGGCGCTGGCCGCATGACCGCCCGCCCGGTGAACGAGGCGCTCGCCCGCGAATTCGGGCTGAGCGCCGAGGAATATGGCCGCGTGCTGACCATCATGGGCCGCACGCCGACGCTGACCGAACTCGGCGTGTTCAGCGTCATGTGGTCGGAGCACTGCTCCTACAAATCCTCCCGCGTCTGGCTCAAGACCCTGCCCACCAAGGCGCCCTGGGTGATCCACGGCCCGGGCGAGAACGCCGGCGTGGTGGCCATCGGCGACGGCCTCGCCGCCATCTTCAAGATGGAGAGCCACAACCACCCGAGTTTCATTGAACCCTACCAGGGGGCCGCCACCGGCGTCGGCGGCATTCTGCGCGACGTCTTCACCATGGGCGCGCGCCCGGTCGCCAACCTCAACGCGCTGCGATTCGGCGAGCCCGCGAACCCGCGCACGCGGCGCGTGGTGGATGGCGTGGTGCGCGGCATCGGCGGCTACGGCAATTGCGTCGGCGTGCCCACCGTGGGCGGCGAAATCAACTTCCACCCCTCCTACAACGGCAATCCGCTGGTCAACGCGATGACCGTCGGCATCGCGCCGGCCGACCGTATCTTCCTCTCGGCCGCCGCCGGCATCGGCAACCCGGTGGTCTATGTCGGCTCCCGGACCGGCCGCGACGGCATCCACGGCGCCACCATGGCCAGCGCCGAGTTCGGCGCCGATTCCGAGGAGAAACGCCCGACCGTGCAGGTCGGCGACCCGTTCGTCGAGAAACTGCT
>JAGXAV010000421.1 GCA_018971455.1 Rhodospirillales bacterium | reverse complement strand
AGGAGGTCACCACCAGCGGCTGGCGCGCGGCGACGAGGGCCGCGGCGAGGCCGGGGGCGTCCCGCGGCGCCAGGGCCGCGCCGGCGATGGGCGGCCAGGCGGCGAGATCCATCGCCACCGGCGCCACCTCCTCCTCCAGCACCTCGCGCGCCGCCATCAGGTAGACCGGGCCGCGCGGCTCGGAGCAGGCGAATTGCAGGGCGCGATGGACCATCTGCTTGATGTTGCGCCCGCTGCGCAGCTCGTTGTCGTAGCGCATGTAGCCGCGCACCAGGCCGCGCTGGTCGAACACGTCCTGGATCCACTGGATGAACTCGTTGCGGCTGCCACGCAGCTCGCCCTCCTGCGTGTAGGGCGAGGCGCCGGCCAGGATCAGCACCGGCACGCGGCCCTTGGCGGCGTTGTGCACGGCGCCGGCCAGGGCCTGGGTGCCGCATTCCACATGCACCAGCACGCATTGCGGCTGGCCGCTGGTCTGCGCGTGGCCGTGGGCGGCCGAAAGGGCGACCATCTCGTTGGGGCAGGTGATCAGGCTCGGCACGCGCCGCCCGCTCGCCCGCGCCTCGGCCATCGCCTCGACCAGGCCGGGATGATCGCTGCCGAGATTGGCGAAGATGAACGACATGCCGGCTTCATCGAGCGCCTCGAGCAGGGCGGTGCTGGCGGTGTACACGGCCGTCTCTCCCGGAGATTGTTTGAACTCGGACTATCTCCCGCCCCCGGCGGCGCCGCAAGCCGGCGCGCCCCCTTCCGCGCGAAACTCTTTCATGCCTAAACTATTCGCTGGTGCAGGGAGACAAAGCGATGATCAAGCATGTGGCAGGGGCGCTCGCCCTCTCGGCGCTGGCGCTGGGCAGCGCCCAGGCCGCGGACCCGACGCTCACGATCGGCGTGATGGTGACGCTGTCCGGCCCGCAGGCGCCGCTTGGCGATCAGGTGCGCGACGGCTTCGCGCTCGCCGTCGCGCAGGCCGGCGGCAAGCTTGGCGGCCTGCCCACCAAGGTCGAGGTGATGGACGACGAGCTGAAGCCCGATGTCGCGGTCACCAAGATCCGCAGCTTCGTCCAGTCCACCCATGCGCGCTTCGTCGTCGGCCCCGTGTTCAGCGTGGTGATGGCCGCGATAGCCCGCCCGGTGACCTCCTCCGGCGCCTTCCTGATCAGCCCCAATGCCGGGCTGTCGACCTTCGCCGGCCGCGACTGCAACAAGAACATCTTCGTCACCAGCTATCAGAACGACCAGCCGCACTCGGTCTCCGGCCAGTTCGCCACCGACCAGGGCTACAAGCGCGTGTTCCTCATGGCGCCCAACTACCAAGCCGGGCGCGACGCGCTGAACGGCTTCAAGAGCCGCTTCAAGGGAGATGTGGTGGCCGAGGACTACGTGCCGCTCAATCAGATGGACATGCAGTCCGAGATCGCCAAGATCGCCGCCGCCAAGCCCGATGCGGTCTATGTCTTCCTGCCCGGCGGGCTCGGCATCAACTTCGTCAAGCAGTACCGCCAGGCCGGGCTCGACAGGATTCCGCTGCTCTCCACCTTCACCGTCGATGAAAGCGTGCTGCCCGCCGAGGGCGATGCAGCGGTGGGGTTCTACACCGGGGCCGACTGGGCGCCGAACATGGACAACCCGACGAGCAAGGCGTTCGTCGCCGCCTTCGAGGCAAAATATCATTACGTTCCCGGCAGCTACGCGGCGCAGGCCTATGACACCGCGAACCTGATCGCCAGCGCGGTCCGCGCCGTCGGCGTGTCTGACGAGGGCAAGCTGCGTGCGGCGCTCGAGAAGGCCGATTTCGCCTCGGTGCGCGGCAGCTTCAAATTCGGCATGAACCATTACCCGATCCAGGATTTCTACCTCGCTCAGGTCGCGAAGCGGCCGGACGGCAAGTACCAGACCGAGATCCGCAAGAAGGTGTTCACCGCCGCCGTCGATTCCTACGCCGCCGAATGCCACATGAAGTGAATGCCACATGAAGTGACGGGGCGGATGGCGGGGAGGGGGGCATGATCCTCCTTGTCGTGCAGGCGTTGAATGGCGTGCAACTCGGCATGCTGCTGTTCCTCATCGCGGCGGGGCTGACGCTGGTGTTCGGCGTGATGGATTTCATCAACCTCGCCCACGGCGTTCAGTACATGCTGGGCGCCTATCTCGGCGTGAGCTGCGCCGCGCTGACCGGCAATTTCTGGGTGGGGCTGGCGCTGGCGACGATCGCCACCGGCGCGATCGGCGTGGCGCTCGAATGGCTGATCTTCCGCCATCTGCAGGAGCGCGGGCATCTCGACCAGGTGCTCGCCACCTTCGGCGTCATCCTCGCCATGAGCGAGGCGGTGCGCATGATCTGGGGCCCGAACCCGCGCGAGCTGGCCATGCCGGCCCTGCTCTCCGGCTCGTTCGAACTGATGAGCGGCATGCGCTATCCCGTCTATCGCCTAGTGCTGATGGTTGCCGGCCTCGCGGTGGCGGGGCTGCTGGCGCTCGGCGTCAACCGCACGCGGGCGGGCATGCTGATCCGCGCCGGCGCCAGCAACCCGGTGATGGTTGCCGCCCTCGGCGTGGATGTCGGCAGGCTGTTCCGCCTGGTTTTCGCCATCGGCGCCATGCTGGCGGGCTTCGCCGGCGTGCTGGCCGCGCCGCTCGTTTCGGTGGAACCCGGCATGGGCGATAACCTCCTGATCCTCGCCTTCGTGGTCATCGTCATCGGCGGCATCGGCTCCATCCGCGGCGCCTTCATCGCGGCATTGCTGGTCGGTCTCGTCGATACGCTGGGCCGCTCGCTGGTCAGCGCGGTCGCGGCCGGCATGCTGAGCCGCGGGGCCGCGGCCACGCTGGGGCCGGCGCTGGCCTCCATGCT
>JAGXAV010000420.1 GCA_018971455.1 Rhodospirillales bacterium | reverse complement strand
AGAAAATCGACGACATACTCGGCCCCGCGATAGAGTTCCGTATGCCCTTTCTGGCGGCCGAATCCCTTGGCCTCGACGACCGTGATGCCTTGCAGGCCGACCTCGTGCAGCGCCTCCTTCACCTCATCAAGCTTGAACGGTTTGATAACCGCTTCGATCTTCTTCATCGCGCTTTCAACACCCGGAACGCCGGCTGTCCTCCCTCAGGGTCTGGTTGTCGGTAGGCTGCGCCAAGGAAGGCGTCGAGGCAGGTTTGCATGTTGCGTGCCACCCCGCAATCGACCGCGCCCGCCCGCGCCCGGCCGCGAATATGCCCATAGTTGCGGCACGCTCCCGCGCCCGTTGCTTGGGCGGGTCCTGCCTGTTTTCGCGCCATGCGCGGCTTGGTTGAACGGGGGGCGGATCGGACCCATAGTGCGGCCCTTCCATCCCATCCCGAGGCTTGGCCACCGTGAAGACCCCGAACGCCCTGCTTTCCGCCACCGGCACCACCATCTTCACGGTGATGTCCGCCCTCGCAGCCCAGCACGGCGCGATCAATCTCGGCCAGGGTTTCCCCGACACTGACGGGCCGGCCGACGTCGTGCGGGCCGCCGCCGACGCGTTGATGGACGGGCGCAACCAGTACCCGCCGATGACCGGCGTGCCCGAGCTGCGCCAGGCCGTGGCGGCGACGAATCGCCGCTTCTACGGCCTGGACGTCGATCCCGACAGCGAGGTCGTGGTGACCTCGGGGGCGACCGAGGCGATCACCGCCAGCCTGATGGCCCTGCTCGATCCGGGCGACGAGGTGGTGCTGATCGAGCCGCTCTATGACACCTACCTGCCGGTGGTCCGCCTGCTCGGCGCCATTCCCCGCCTGGTGCGGCTGGCGCCGCCCAAATGGGAGCTGCCGCGCGCCGAACTGGCCGCCGCCTTCGGGCCGAAGACCAAGGCGATCCTTCTCAACACCCCGATGAACCCGACCGGCAAGGTGTTCACCGCGGCGGAACTCGCCTTCATCGGCGAGCTGCTGCAGAAGCACGATGCCTATGCGGTGTGCGACGAGGTGTATGAACACCTGACCTTCGACGGCTGGCGGCATATTCCGCTGATGACCCTGCCGGGCCTGCGCGAGCGCTGCCTGCGCATCGGCAGCGCCGGCAAAACCTTCTCGCTGACCGGTTGGAAGATCGGCTACATCACCGCACCCCGGGCGCTCGCCAGCGTGGCGGCCAAGGCGCACCAGAACCTCACCTTCACCACCGCCCCCAACCTGCAGCGGGCGGTTGCTGTGGGCCTGGCCAAGGATGATGCCTATTTCGCGGGGCTCGCCGGCGCCCTGGCGGCCAAGCGGGACCGGCTTTCCGCCGGCCTCGCCCGCATCGGCATGGCCGTGCTGCCGACGCAGGGCAGCTATTTCGTCACCGCGGATTTCACACCCCTGGGCTTCGCGGGCGACGACGTGGCGTTCTGCCGCCACATCACCGAGGCGGCGCGCGTGACCGCGATTCCGGTCACCGCTTTCTACGAAGGCGAGGCGCCCTCGCATTTCGCCCGTTTCGCCTTCTGCAAGCGCGATGAGGTGCTGGACGAGGCGGTGGCGCGGCTTGAGCGGCATTTCGCGCATGATTCGGCCGCCGCGACATTGACGTCGCGGGCTGCTTCGGCGTAGAGCCCGCGCACTGGATCGGGGGGCAGCCTCTCGATGGCGGACGTAGCTCAGCTGGTAGAGCGCCAGGTTGTGGTCTTGGATGTCACGGGTTCGAGCCCCGTCGTTCGCCCCAGTTTTTCCCTCCCCCGCCGATGACCCGCAGCGTCGCCATTGGCGGGCTCGGCGCCATCGGCTTCGACCTTGCCCGCGCGCTCGACCGCGGCGTGGAGGGGCTGCGGCTGGTCGCCGTGGCGTCCCGCGACCCGGTGCGCGCGGCCGAGCGCGTCGCCGGCTTCGCCCATCGGCCGGAGGTGGTGCCGCTGGCCGGGCTGGCGGCGGCCGACATCGTGGTGGAGGCGGCGCCCGCCGCGGTGTTCGAGGCCATCGCCGGCCCGGCCATCGCGGCCGGGCGCATTTTCGTGCCGAGTTCGGTGGGCGCCCTCCTGCCGCGCATTCACCTGGTGGAGCAGGCGCGCGCGAGCGGCGCCAGAATCGTCGTGCCGACCGGGGCGCTGCTCGGGCTTGACGCGGTGCGGGCCTGCGCGGAGGGCGTGGTCGAGAGCGTGTCCATCGAGACGCGCAAGCCGCCGGGGGGGCTGGCCGGCGCGCCCTATCTCGCGCGCAACGGCATCGACGTGGCGGCGATCACCACGCCCACACTGGTCTTCGAGGGCAATGCGCTCGACGCCGCCGCCGGGTTTCCAGCCAATGTCAACGTCGCGGCGGCCCTGGCCCTGGCCGGCATCGGGCCGCTGCGCACCACAGTCCGGATTTGGGCCGATCCGGGCGTGACCCGCAACATCCATACCATCCGGGTCGAGGCCGAGGCCGCACGGCTGACCATGACGGTGGAAAACGTGCCGAGCGAGGCGAATCCGCGCACCGGCCGACTCACCCCGCTCTCGGTGCTGGCCTGCCTGCGCGGCCTGGTGGCGACGCTGAAGGTGGGGAGCTGACCCCACGGCGGTGGCTGCGTGGCAGGGGCGGGGCAGGGGCGGACGGGCCGGTCCGCTGGGCGGCCATCGGCCGTGAAAATTGGCATCGAGGGGCGCGCCTTGCCTCCCGCCGCCGCGGACGATGCGGTAACGTTCCGCTCCCACCCGTGGCACGACGCGTGCTTCGTTGGCGCCGTGATGTGCTGATGTCCTGATCAACCTCGTCGCATGGGAGTTGCTTATATGAACCGTCGGGATTTTCTGCTGGCCGCCGCCGCGCTGCCCCTCGCCGCC
>JAGXAV010000419.1 GCA_018971455.1 Rhodospirillales bacterium | reverse complement strand
GCAGCGCCAACACACTGCCGGCCATCGCCGTGGTCAGCAGCATGCCGGGGACATGGGCGGGCGAGACCAGCAGGACACTGGCGGCGAGCAGTTTCACGTCGCCGCCGCCCAGCCAGCCGCGGCACCAGAGCAGCAACGTCACGACAAACACGCCGGCGCTCGCAATCACCGCCGATGCCAGCCGCCCGTCGGCCACCCGCGCAAGGCCCCCGACCAACGCCACGCCAAGCGCGATTTCATTGGGAATGATCCGCACGGCGAGGTCGCGGACCGCGGCGCCCAGCAGCAGGGGAGCCGCGACGACGAATGCCGCGGCCGGCAGCAGCGCCGGATCAGTCATGGAACGAGCTCCGAGCCTCGGCTGCCATGGCGATGGGCCAGCGGCGCCCATCGCCATGGCCGGCCGTCACAGCGACGCAGCGATGTTGGTGAACTCCGCCGACAGCTTCGTCCCGAGTGCGGTGACGGAGGTGACGATGACAACCGCGATGAGCCCCGCGATCAATCCGTACTCCAGCGCCGTCACGCCGCGCCGGTCCTTGCCGAAACGCCGCCATCCGTTCAGAAACATGAGCATCGTGATGTCCTCTCACTTGCATTGCCGCCCGCGGCATCGGCATCGCCACGGGCTGCCCTCCTTCGTGCCTGCGGCGTTTTGCCAGGCTGGCCAAGGGGTGCGTCGCAGAGCCGCGCCCTCGACGTCAGCAAAGCGCAAGGAAGTGACTGGAGTCTTAACGCAACCCGAAATGACGTGGGCCGCGACGGAGAGGCCGCTGGCGTCGCCGGCCGGCCCGACCAGGCGGCCCGCCGGATCGCGCATCCTTCCCCGCCGCTGTCCGCCCCACCGGTCCTTCGTGGCCGCCGTTCCGGGCTCCGGGCACGCAGGGGGGCGCCGGGAAATGTCGCGCCGCGGCATAAAGCGGCCGCCAAGGCCCGGCCGGCATCACGCCGCCGTTAATCCGGCGCAGAATCCGATTGTCGGCGGCGACGTTCCGATCCATCCTCGTTTCATTGGCCCGGGAGGATGTCGATGTCTGATCCAAACCCCGACGAGACGATCCGCGCCGCGCCCGGAAGTGCGTGGGCAGCGCCGGTCTCCACCGCGTCGCCGGTGCGTCACGCCTATCCGCTGGCGGTGCGCGATGCCTCGCTGACCACCGCGTTCGGGCTGGTCATGCGCAGCCTGCCCTATGCCTTCGCCCGCTTCGGCGTGCTGCTCGCCGCGTCGGTCATCACCATCATCTGGCTGGTCGTGACCTTCGGGGTCGGCGCCTGGCTCGGCACCCACATCGCCGGCATTTTCGGCTGGGTCTGGATCATCTTCTGCCTGCTCGGCGCCAGCTTCATCTGGGGCACCATCCTGCGCTACATGCTCCACCTCATCGAATGCGGCCATGTCGCGGTCCTCACCGAGCTGATCACCAAGGGCAGCGTCGGCAACGGCCAGGAATCGATGTTCGCCTACGGCAAGCGCGTGGTCACCGAGCGCTTCGGCCAGGCCAGCATCCTGTTCGGGCTGAACGCGCTGGTGCGCGGCATCGTCCAAAGCTTCCACCGAACGCTCGACTGGATCGCCGATCTGGTGCCCATCCCCGGCCTCGATTCCATTGCCCAGATCATCAACATGATTCTCAAGGCGGCGACGCGCTACCTCGACAAGGTGATCTTCTCCTACAACCTCGCCCGCGGCGGCGACGATCCGTGGACCGCCAGCCGCGAGGGGCTGATCTATTACGCCCAGAACGCCAAGCCGGTGCTCAAGACCGCCATCTGGTCGGTCATTCTGGAGCGTGTGCTGAGCGTGTTCCTGTGGTTCATCCTGCTGGTTCCGGCCGGGCTGATCACCGTGGCGCTGCCGCATTCGGCGCGCGAAATGGGCGGGCTGATGACGGTGTTCGTCGCCATCCTGCTGGTCGGCCCGCTGCGGGCGGCCTTCGTCAAGCCTCTCTTCCTGGTGATGATGATGGTGCGCTTCCATGCCAGCGCCGAGGGCCAGGCGATCAACCCCGAATGGGATGCGCGGCTTGCCGGCCTGTCGGACAAGTTCCGCACGCTCGGCCGCGACGCCGCCGCCACCATGGGAAGCTCGCGCTGGGGCAAGATTTTCGGCTAGGATACTGCCGATGGAGGAACGAATGTCGCACCGCCCGCCTGCGAAAAAGCTGCGCCTCGCGGTCTCGATGCTCGCCGTAGCCGGGCTGCTCAGCGGCTGCGCCCAGGGCCAGTTCTCCACCCGCGAGTCGCGGATCGGCCCGGATGACGGCACCGATTCCTGCCGCCCGCAGCTGGTGGCTTTGGACTCCACCGGCAATTTCTTCGGCGCCCAGATCCTCACCGGCGCGGCCATCGGCGCCGTCACCGGCGGGGCCCTCGGCGCATTGATCGGGCGCGACTGGAAGGGCGCCCTGATCGGCGCGGCGGCCGGCGGCGCCCTGGGGGCGGCCGGCGGCTACTGGTCGGCGCTGCAACAGCAGCATCGGGACCAGGCCGGCATGATGAACCAGGTGCAGGGCGATCTGTCGCGCGAGAACGAGCAGATCGACCGCACCCAGCTCGCCTTCAACCAGCTCACCGATTGCCGCTTCCGCCAGGGCGAGGTGGTGCGCGCGGATTATCGTGCCGGGCGGATCGACCGCACCACCGCCGTGGCCCGCATGGGCACCATCAAGCAGCGCGCCGAGCGCGACCTGGCGCTGGCCCGGCAGATCAATCAGCAGATCCAGGGGCGCGGGCAGCAATTCACCATCGCCGCCGACAAGATCGCCCCCGGCTCCAGCGCCGCCATCGCCTCCGCGTCTCCCCCGCCGCGCCGCACCACCGTGCGGCGGCCGGTCAAGCTGAAGCTGCACCCTGATCCGAACGCGCCG
>JAGXAV010000013.1 GCA_018971455.1 Rhodospirillales bacterium | reverse complement strand
CCGCGAGCGGCAGCCGCTCCATTCAGGCGGCGACCCGGTAGGTGGGCGGCAGCCCCGCCTTCGAGACGTTGCCGTGCATCGGCTCGTGCGGCAGCCCCTCGCGCAGCACGGCCCGCGCGGCGATCAGCTTCTCGAGGTCGATGCCGGTGGTGAAGCCCATGCTGTGCAGCATGAACACCAGATCCTCCGTGACGATGTTGCCCGAGGCACCGGGCGCGAAGGGGCAGCCGCCGAGGCCCGCCAGGGCGGCATCGAAGCTGCGGATGCCCTCCTCCAACCCGGCCAGCGCATTGGCCAGGCCGAGGCCCATCGTGTCGTGCAGGTGCAGCCCGTCGAAGCGGCGGCCGACGGCGGCGCGTACCGCGCGCACCGTGGCTTTGATCTGCGCGGGATGGGCATAGCCCACGGTGTCGGCCAGCGCGATCGAGTCCACGCCCGCCGCGGCGAGGCCTTCCGCGACGCGCACCACGGCGCCCTCCGGCACCACCCCGTCGATCGAGCAGCCGAACGCCGTCGAGCACGCGCCCTCGACCTCCATCGGCCGGGCCTGCGCGCGCACCCAGGCCACTAGGCGCGCCACCTCGGCCACCTGTTCGCCCGGCGTGCGGTTGAGATTGGCGCGGCTGTGCCCCTCGCTGACCGAGACCGGCACACTGATGCGGTGGGCGCCGTTGGCATAGGCATCCTGCGCACCGCGCAGATTGGGCGCGAGGGCGACGATGCGCACGCCGGGCAGCTTCACCGCCTCGCGAACGATCTCCGCGGTGTCGGCCATCTGGGGGATGAGCTTGGCCGGCACGAAACTGCCGACCTCGATCTCCGGCACGCCGGCCGCCGCGATCGCTGCGATCCAGCGCGACTTGATGGCGGTGGGCATGATGCCTTTGGCCATTTGCAGCCCGTCGCGCGGGCCGACCTCGCATACCGTTACATGCTCGCCCATGGCGCCCTCCCGATCCTATTTCGACGCGGACTATGGCATGATCCGGAGGACATGCCATATGTGCACCGCACAAACGGGGGTTGCCCCGATCGCAAGCCGACCGAGGATTCCCGATGCGCCTGCTGGCCGCCTGCTGCTCCGCCCTGCTGATCGCTGCCCTCGCCGCCGGCCCGGCCCGCGCGCAGTTCGGGCCGGGCGGGCCGCCCGCCGTCGGCACCGTCGTGGTCGCCCAGCGCCCGGTGACGGAGACCATGCAGTTCGTCGGCCGCATCCAGGCCGTCGACAAGGTCGATCTGGTGGCCCGCGTCACCGCCTTCATCCGCGAGCGCCTGTTCACCGAGGGGGCGGAGGTGCGGAAGGGCGACCTGCTCTACCGGCTGGAACGCGGGCCGTTCGAGGCCGACCTGGCGGCCAAGCAGGCCGCGGTGGCCCAGGCCCAGGCGCTGCTGCGCAACGCGACGCTGACGCTCAACCGCGCGCAATCCCTGCTCAACACGCCGGCCGGCCAGCGCTCGACGGTGGATGACGCGCTGGCCTCCCAGGCCAGCTACGCGGCGCAGCTGCTCGCCGCCCAGGCGCAGGAACGCGCCTCGCAGATCAATCTCGCCTACACCGACATTCGCGCGCCGGTCGCCGGCATCATCACCCGCAGCGCGCTGTCGGTCGGCAATGTCGTCACCCCGACCTCCGGGCCGCTGGCCAGCATCGTGAGCCAGGACCCCATGTATGTGGTGTTCCCGATCTCGGTGCGCAGCGCGGTCGATCTGCGCAACCGCTACGCCCTCAAGGGCGGCTTCGCCGGGGTGGCCATTCACGTCACCCTGCCGGACGGCAAGGATTATCCCGAGATCGGCAAGCTCGATTATGCCGACCCGTCGGTCAATGCCAGCACCGACACGCTGGTCATGCGCGCGCGCATCCCCAACCCGTTGCGCGCCGGCGCCGTGGCCGGCCAGCCGGGCAGCCGCGAGCTGATCGACGGCGAATTCGTCACCGTCACGCTGGCCGGGGTCGAGCCGGTGATGGCGCTCGGCATTCCCCGCGCGGCGGTGCTGTCCGACCAGCAGGGCGACTACGTCTATGTCGTCGACGCGCAGAAGAAGATCGAGCAGCGCCGCGTCACGCTGGGCCAGTCCACGCCGGCGGTCGCGGTGATCGTGGCGGGCCTCAAGCCCGGCGAGGTTGTGGTCGCTGACGGGTTGCAGCGTGTGCGGCCGGGCATCGTGGTCAATCCGGCACCGATCGCCGCCGCCAAGCCCGCGGCGCGCTGAGCCGATGTTCAGCGCCGTCTTCGTCGACCGGCCGCGGCTTGCCATCGTCATCGCCATCGTCATCACGATGGCCGGGCTGATTGCGCTGACCCGCCTGCCCGTCGCGCAATTTCCCGACATCGTGCCGCCGCAGGTCAGCGTGACCACCCGCTATCCCGGCGCGTCGGCCGCCGTGGTGGAGGCCACCGTCGCCCAGCCGCTGGAGGCGCAGATCAACGGCGTCGACCAGATGCTGTACATGAAGTCCAACAGCGCCAATGACGGCAGCTACAGCCTCACCGTCAGCTTCGCCCTCGGCACCAACCCCGATATCGACACCGTCAACGTCAACAACCGCGTGCAGGCGGCGCTGTCGAAGCTGCCCTCCGAGGTGCAGCGCAACGGCGTGGTGGTGCAGAAGCGCAGCTCGGCGATTCTGGAGTTCCTGCAATTCTACAGCGAGGGCGGCAAGCAGAGCCCGCTCTTCATCAGCAACTACGTCACCATCAACGTGCTCGACGCACTCTCCCGCGTGCCGGGCGTCGGCCAGGCCTTCGTCTTCGGCGCGCTCGACTACTCGATGCGCATCTGGTTCTCGACCGACCGACTGATCCAGCTCGGCCTGACGCCGAGCGACATCATCACCGCCATCCAGAGCCAGAACATCCAGGGTGCGGTGGGTCGCATCGGCGCGCGGCCGATGTCCGGCGGCGTACAGTTCCAGATGAACCTGCAGACCAAGGGACGGCTGACCACGCCGGACGAGTTCGGCGCCATCGTTCTGCGCGCCAACCCCGATGGCTCCGTGCTGCGGGTGCGCGACGTGGCCCGCGTGGAGCTGGGCGCGGCGAGCCAGGACACAGAGAGCCGGCTGAACGGCAACCCCGCGGTCACCATCGGCATGTACCTGGCGCCCGGCGCCAATGCCGTGGCCACCTCGGCGCGCGTGGCGCAGACGCTGGACGCACTGTCCAAGCGTTTCCCCGAGGGGTTGAAGAAGACGATCTTCTACGACAGCTCGACCTTCGTCGCCGACACCATCCGCGAGGTGCTGATCACCCTGGGCGAGGCCTTCGTGCTGGTCGTGCTGGTGGTGTTCCTGTTTCTTGGCAATCTGCGCGCCACCATCATTCCCACCATCGCCGTGCCCGTCAGCCTGATCGGCACGCTGGCCGTGCTGCTGATGATCGGCTTCTCGGCCAACACGGTCTCGCTGCTCGCCCTGGTGCTGGCCATCGGCATCGTCGTCGACGACGCGATCGTGGTCGTTGAGAATGTCGAACGCGTGCTGGAGGAGGAGCCGGGCATCTCGCCCAAGGACGCCACCAAGAAGGCGATGGCGCAGATCACCGGCCCGATCATCGCCATTTCGCTCGTGCTGCTCTCGGTCTTCGTGCCCATCGCCTTCATCCCCGGCGTGTCCGGCCAGCTGTTCCGGCAGTTCGCCGTCACCATCAGCGTCGCCATGCTGATTTCGGCGATCAACGCCCTCACCCTCTCGCCCGCGCTGTGCGGGGTGTTCCTGCGCCACACCGACAAGCGGCGCGGCCTGATGGGCCCGGTGCTGCGCGGCATCGACCGTGTGCGCGACGGCTACGCCGCCATCGTGCGGCGGCTGGTGCGCCTGGCCGTGCTGGCCGTGGTTCTGATCGCCGCGGCCGGTGCGGGCATCTTCGGAATTTCCAGGATCACCCCCACCGGCTTCCTGCCGAGCGAGGACCAGGGCGCCTTCTTCATCGCCGTGCAGCTTCCCGATGCGGCCTCGGTCGCGCGCACGCGCGGCGTGGTGCAGCGCGTCGAGGGCATCCTGAAATCGATGCCGCAGGTGCAGAACGTGCTCTCCATCGTCGGCTTCTCGCTGCTCGATGGCGGGGCGCAGAGCAATGCCGCCTTCGTGGTCGTCCGTCTCAAGCCCTTCACCGACCGGAGCGCGGCGGCCGACGACGTGCAGAGCGTGATCGGGCGGGTGTTCGGCGCCGCGCAGCAGATCCGCTCGGCGGTGGTGTTCCCCTTCAACCTGCCGCCGATCATCGGCCTGTCCACCAGCGGCGGGTTCGAATACCAGCTGCAGAACCTGGAAGGCCGCGACCCGGCCGAGATGGGCTCGGTGATGGGCGGCCTGGTCGGCGCGGCCAACCAGGACAAGCGCCTGGCGCGGGTATTCTCCACCTTCAGCGCCACCACGCCCAGCCTGTTCCTCGATATCGACCGCGACAAGGCCCAGGCGCTGGGCGTCAGCATCAGCGACATCTTCACCGCCCTGCAGGCCACGCTGGGCGGCATCTATGTCAACGACTTCAATCTCTACGGCCGCACATGGCAGGTCAACATCGAGGGCGAGCAGGCCGACCGCAGCGACCTCTCCTCGATCTGGCGCATCTTCGTGCGCAACAAGACCGGCACCATGGTGCCGTTGCGCGCGCTCGCCACCGTGCGCGTCGTGCTCGGTCCGCAGACGATCAGCCGCTACAACAATTACCGCTCCATCACCATCAACGGCTCGCCCCGCCCGGGCGTGTCCTCGGGCGATGCGCTGGCGGCGATGGAGCAGGTCTCCAAGGAAACCCTGCCGCCCGGCTATTCCTATGAGTGGACGGGCACGGCCTATCAGGAGGTGCAGTCCTCCGGCCAGACCGGGCCGATTCTCGCCCTCGCCGTGCTGTTCGCCTACCTCTTCCTGGTCGCGCTCTATGAAAGTTGGGTGATTCCGGTGCCGGTGCTGCTCTCGGTGGCGATCGGCGTGCTCGGCGCCTACACGGGGGTGCTGATCTCCGGCGCCCCCCTCGATCTCTATGGCCAGATCGGCCTCGTGGTGCTGATCGCCCTGGCCGCCAAGAACGGCATTCTGATCGTCGAGTTCGCCAAGGAGCAGCGCGAGGCCGGGATGGCCATCCGCGACGCCGCGGCACTCGGCGCGCGCATGCGCTTCCGCGCCGTCATCATGACCTCGATCGCCTTCGTGCTCGGCCTGGTGCCGCTGATCACCGCCCATGGCGCGGCCGCCCTGTCGCGGCGCGCGGTCGGCACCCCGGTCTTTGCCGGCATGCTGGCGGCGAGTTCGCTCGGCATCTTCCTCATCCCGATGCTCTACGTCACCTTCCAGACCATCCGCGAATGGACATCGCGCCGCTTCGGCGGCCGCGCGCCGCACTGAGCCGCGGATTTTTCGCCCCCCTTGGCCTTTTGCCCGCGATGCGTACATGCTGGGGCACCCCGGAACGACAGAGAGTGCGTCCATGACCAAGTTCGGCATCGCCCAGCCCGTCCGCCGCGTTGAAGATCCGCGCCTGCTCAAGGGCAACGGCGCCTATACCGACGACATCACCCTGCCGGGCACGGCCCACGGCGTCGTGCTGCGCAGCCCGCACGCGGCGGCGAAACTCCTCTCCATCGAGACCGCGGCGGCGAAGGCGGTCCCGGGGGTGCTCGCGGTCTATACCGGGGCGGACCTCAAGGCCGACGGCATCGGCGATCTGCCCTGCGCGGTGACGCTCAAGAACCGCGACGGCAGCGACCAGTTCAGCCCGCCGCGCCCGACGCTGGCCGTCGATGCGGTGCACCATGTCGGCACCCCGGTCGCCTTCATCGTCGCCGAGACGACGCAGGCCGCGCGCGACGCCGCCGAGGCGGTGATGGTGGAGTACGACATCCTGCCCTCGATCACCGATCTCGCGACCGCCATGGACCCCGGCGCGCCGCAGGTCTGGGCGGGCGCGCCGCGCAATGTGTGCTTCGACTGGGAGGTCGGCCAGAAGGACAAGGTCGAGGAGCTGTTCGCCAAGGCCGCCCATGTCACCCGCCTGACGGTGGTCAACAACCGCATCGTCGTCTCCTCCATCGAGGCGCGCGCCGCCCAGGCCGAATATGACAGCGCCACCGGCCGCTGGACGCTGCGCACCAACACCCAGGGCGGCTGGGGCATCAAGGAGATGATGGGCAACAACATCTTCAACGTGCCGCCCGACCGCTTCCGCGTCATCACGCCGGATGTCGGCGGCGGCTTCGGCATGAAGCTGTTCCTCTACGCCGAGCAGGTGCTCGCCTGCTATGCCGCGCGCAAGCTCGGCCGCCCGGTGAAATGGACCTCCGAGCGCAGCGAGGCCTTCCTGTCGGACAGCGCCGGACGCGACAACATCACGCTGGGCGAGATCGCGCTCGACAAGGATGGAAAGCTCCTCGCCCTGCGCACCCGCAACGTCGCCAACATGGGCGGCTATCTCTCGAATTTCGCGCCCTATATCCCGACCATGGCGGGCACCGGCGTGCTCGCCAGCGTCTATGGCTTCCAGGCGGTCTATGCCAACGTGATCGGCGTGTTCACCAACACCGTTCCCGTCGATGCCTATCGCGGCGCCGGGCGGCCGGAGAGCAACTACCTGGTCGAGCGGCTGATCGACGCTGCCGCCCGCGAGATCGGGATGGACCGCGTGGAGCTGCGCCGCCGCAACATGGTGACGCCCGATGCGATGCCCTACACCTCGCCCATGGGCAAGAAGTACGACAGCGGCGATTTTCGCATCGTGCTGGACGCCGCCCTGAAGAAGGTGGACTGGGCGGGCTTCGAGGCGCGCCGCGCGGCGGCGGCCAAGCGCGGCAGGCGCCGCGGCATCGGCCTGGCCTACTATCTCGAGGCGACCGGCGGTGCGCCCACCGAACGCGCCGAAATCCGCTTCGCCGAGGACGGTTTCGTCGATGTCTATGTCGGCACGCAATCGACCGGCCAGGGCCATGAGACGGCCTATGTGCAGCTCACCGTCGATCAGCTCGGCGTGCCCGGCGAGAAGGTGCGCGTGAAGCAGGGCGACACCGACTCGATTCCGGTCGGCGGCGGCACCGGCGGCGCGCGCAGCCTCTATTCCGAGGGCCAGGCGATCCTGGTGACCGCCGGCACGGTCATCGAGAAGGGCCGCAAGGCGGCCTCCGAGACGTTGGAGGCGGCGCCGGCGGACATCGTCTTCGAGGCCGGGCGCTTTTCCATCGCCGGCACCGATCGTGGCGTGGACATCATCGCCCTCGCCGCCGCCCAGCGCGCCCGCGCCGCCAAGGGCGAGGACGTCACCACCCTCGATGCCGCCGAGATCGCCAATATCGACGCGCACACCTTCCCCAATGGCTGCCACATCGCCGAGGTCGAGATCGACCCCGAAACCGGCACGCTGGAGCTGGTCCGCTACAGCGTCACCGACGATGTGGGCAAGGCCGTCAACCCGATGATCGTGCGCGGCCAGGTGCATGGCGGCGTAGCGCAGGGCTTCGGCCAGGCCGTGCTCGAACGCACCGCCTACGACCCCGAGTCGGGCCAGCTGCTCTCCGGCAGCTTCATGGACTACACCATGCCGCGGGCCGACGACCTGCCGAGCATCGATGTCGATTTCATCGAGGTCCCGTGCCGCAGCAACCCGCTCGGGGTGAAGGGCGCGGGCGAGGCGGGCGCGGTCGGCAGCCCGCCGGCGGTCGTCAACGCCATCGTTGACGCCCTGTCGCCGCTCGGCATCACCCATGTCGACATGCCGGCAACACCCGAGCGGCTGTGGCAGGCGGTCGCCACCGCCCGCGCCGCCTGATCCCGCGCCCTCCCCGGCCGTGTCGGATCGGCCGGGGAGGGTGCTGACTGCCCGGCGCGCGAATTCCGGTTAGGGGAGCGCCGGCCAGGTGCGATAGCGCGCGAGGGCGGCGAGATCGGGCGTGACGCCCAGCCCCGGCGTCTGCGGCACCGGAACCCGCCCCTCGGTGACCGGCACCACATCGCCCACGACGATCTCGCGCCCGGCATTGGGGTGGCAGTCGAATTCCAGCAGCCCCTCCCCGCCGATGGCGGCCAGCGCGTGCAGCGAGACCATGAGCGCGATGCCGCCGCCAAAGACATGCGGGCAGAACACCCGGCCCCGTTCGACGGCGCCGCGGAGAATGGGGATGTTGCCGGACAGGCCGCCCCATTTGGTGAGATCCGGCTGGATGAATTTGAAGACGTCGCCGGCGGCGGCCGCGGCCAGTTCCTCGCCGCGCAGATTCTCGCCCCCGGCGAGCGGAATGGGGCTCGCCGCCGCCAGCGCGGTCCAGTCCGCCGGCGGGGCGTCGACGCGCAGCGGCTCCTCGAGCCACATGATGTCGTGCCGCGCGGCGGCCTGGCTGAGCTCGATCGCCGCCTCCAGGGACAGGGCCTGATTGGCGTCGGTCATCAGCGTGGCCGACGGGCCGAGTGCCGAACGAAGCGCCGCCAGGTTGCGCAGATCCAGATCGCGGCCGAAGCCCAGCTTCAGCTTGAAGGCACGATGGCCCTCCGCCTGCCGCGGCAGGGCGAATGTCTCCGGCTCATCGGGGTTCAGTCCCGTCACATAGACCGGCACGCTCGTCGCATGGGAGCGGCCCAGCGCGCGATAGAGCGGCACGCCCTGCCGGCGCGCGGCGAGGTCCCACATCGCAATGTCGATGCCGGCGAGGGCCTGGGCGATCGGGCCGACCTCGCCGGTTTGCAGCACCAGAACTTCGAGGTCCGAGGTCAGCGTGCGAAACGCCTCCTCCGGCCCCGCAAATTCCCGCCCGATGAGCCGCTCGCCCAGATCCGCCGCGAGTCGCGCGCGGTGCTCGGCACCGACCGAGGGCCAGTTGCACCAGGCCTCGCCCCATCCCTCAACGCCCTCGGTGTCGGTCACGCGCACGAGGACGAAGGGACGGTCGCGAAACGTGCCGAACGCGACTTTGATGGGAGAGGCAATGGGCACGCGATAGGCGAACGCCTCGACCTTGGCGATCCGGATCGTCATGCGGCATCTCCTGCCCAGCGGGGTTCGACGATACCGCGCACCCCCGGTTTCAGCATGATCAAGGCGCCCGCCAGCGGACGGGCCGCCAGCTCCTCCTGCGACAGGCGCTGACTCGTGCTGGTCACGAACAGGCAATCCAGATCGGGCCCGCCGAAGCCGCAGCAGGTGGGTTGCGGCATGGGCACGGGAATGACGCGATCGACCCGGCCATCCGGGGCGTAGCGCACCACCCGTCCGCCATTGAACTCGGCATTCCACAGGAAGCCATCGGCATCGACCGCCGAGCCATCGGCAAAGCCGGGAGGGGCGATGCGCGCGAAAACGCGGGGTTTTCCGGCATGCCCGGAATTTGTGTTGTAATCGCAACATTCAATGTCGTGGCGCGGAGAATCGGCGAAATACATGCGCGTCCCGTCCGGGCTCCAGGCAAGGCTGTTCGGGATGTTGACCTCGCTCCGCACCAGGGTGAGGCCGCCCGGGTCGAGACGGAACAGCGCGCCCCTCGGCTCGCGGATCTCGTTGTGCATGGTCCCGACCCAGAACCGGCCCTGCCGGTCGCAACGCCCGTCATTGAAGCGCAAGCCACGCTGGGAGTCCGGCAGGGCCGCAACCGGGTCGAGCCGCCCGGCATCCCAGTCATAGCAATGGATCGACTCGCCCAGCGCCACCAGCAGCCGCCCGGGCCGCCCCAGCGCGATCGACCCGACCAGGCTCGGCATCGGCCGGGTGGTGATGGCGCCGCTCGACCAGTCGAGCCGGCGCAGCGCGGGGGCCCGGATATCGACCCAGAACAGGGCGTTGAGGGCGTCGTCCCAGATCAGGCTCTCGCCGAGAACATCGCGCTGGTCGCCGACGCGCTGCCAGTTCACACGCAGCGCCCGCCATCGACGGGCAACTCGGTTCCGGTGATCATCGCCGCGTCATCAGAGGCCAGGAACGCCGCCGCCGCCGCGATGTCCTCCGGGCGCGAGAGGCGGCCGAGCGGAATGGTCGCGATGAAGCGCGCGCGATTCTCGGGCGTGTCCTCGACGCCCATGAAATCCTGCAGCAGCCCCGTTTCGCCCATCACCGGGCAGATGACGTTGACGCGGATCTTCCATGGCGCGAGTTCCACGGCCAGCGATTTGGAAACCAGATTCACGGCGCCCTTCGTCGCGTTGTACCAGGTCAGCCCCGGGCGCGGGCGGATACCGGCGGTCGATCCGATATTGATGATCGTGCCGCCGCCGCCATCGCGCATCACCGGGGCGATCTCGCGCACGAAGAAGAAGATCGACTTCACGTTGATGCGGAAGAGACGGTCGAAATCCCCTTCCGTGACGTTGAGGATCGGCCCGTTGCGATGCGTGACCCCGGCATTGTTGACGAGGATCTCCGGCGTGCCGAGCTTCGATGCCGTCTCGCGCACCACCTGGGCGACCTGCTCGCCATCGCCGACATCGGCGGTCAGGGCGATGGCGCCGCCGCCGATCTCGCGCGCGACACGGGCCGCCGCGTCCCCGCGCAGATCGACCACGGCAATCCGCGCCCCTTCCTGGGCGAACCGCCTGGCAATGCCCTCACCGAACCCGCCGCCGGCGCCGGTGACGATGGCAACCTTGTCCTTCAGCTTCATGATGTGCTTCCCGGCTTTCCCGCGTGACGTTTCATTCTATTGGCGTATCGCGCCCGCCGCGCCCTTTCAGGACGCGTGCTTGATGGCGATGGTCTTCAGCGTGGCAAAGCCATAGAGCGCCTCGAACCCTTTTTCGCGCCCATGGCCGGAGCGTTTGGTGCCGCCGAACGGCAACTCCACCCCACCCGCCGCGCCGTAATTGTTGACGAAGACCTGGCCCACGCTGATGCCATGCGCGAGCCGCAGGCCGCGCGCGATATCGGCGGTCCAGACGCCGGCGACCAGGCCGTAGGGCGTGGCATTGGCAACCCGCAGCGCCTCGGCCTCATCCTTGACACGGATCGCAACCAGCACCGGGCCGAAGATCTCCTCCTGCGCGAGCGGATGATCGGCCGGCACGTCGCCGATCAGTGTCGGCTTCACGTAGAAGCCGCCGGGCGGCGCGTTGCCGGCGAGGCTGCCCTCGGCGAGGATCGGCAGGCCGTCGCGCCGGGCGAGATCCAGATAGCGCCCGATGCGCTGCTTCTGCGCCGCGTTCACCACCGGGCCGCAATCCAGCTCCTGGTCCGCCGCGCCGACCCGCAGCGTGCGGAAACGGGCGGCGAGGTTGGCGACGAAGCTGTCGTAGATCCGCTCCTCGATCAGCACGCGCGAGCCGGCGCTGCAGGTCTGCCCGGAATTCTGGCTGATGCCGCGCGTGATCGTCGCGGCCGCTTCGTCGATCGGCGCGTCGGCGAAGACGATCTGTGGTGACTTGCCGCCGAGTTCGAGCGTCACCGGAATGCTGTTGCGCCCAGCCGCCGCCTGCACCAGCGCGCCGACTTCCGGCGAGCCGGTGAAACTCACATGCCCGATGCCGGGATGGGCGGCAAGCGCCGCGCCGGCTTCCTCACCGAGGCCTGTGACGACATTGAAGGAGCCGGGCGGAAAGCCGGCCTCCTCGGCAAGCCACGCGAGATGCAGGGCGCTGAGCGACGTGTCCTCCGCCGGTTTGAGCACCACCGCGTTGCCCATCGCGAGCGCCGGCGCGACCGACCGGCCCATCATCTGCATCGGGTAGTTCCACGGAATGATGTGGCCGGTCACGCCGATCGGCTCATAGACCGTCAGCACGGTGTAGTTTTTCTGGAACGGAATGGTCTCGCCATGCACCTTGTCGGCCGCGCCGCCGTAATATTCGAAGTACCGCGCGAGCACGATTGCATCCGCCCGGGCCTGGCCGACCGGCTTGCCCACATCCTCGCTTTCGATGCGGGCCAGAATGTCGGTGTCGCGGCGGATGAGTTCGGCGAGGCGCATCATCAGCCGGCCGCGATCAGTGGCATCGAGCGCCCCCCACGCCCCGGCGCGCGCGGCCAGGCCCGCGCGCACGGCGGCATCGATCTCCGCCGCGCCGCCCCGCGCGATCGCGGCCACCGTCGCGCCGCTCGAGGGATCGATGACGGGAAGGGTCTGCGAAGTGGCGAGCCAGGCGCCGCCGATGAAGAGGCGGTGCATGGGTTGGATCGCGCTGTCGTTCATCGTTCGGTGCCCTGTGTCATGGCCAGAGAACCTGGGTTTCGGTGGTGATGATCGGATCGATCTGGCTGGTGAAATTCGGCAGGTCGGCAAGCAGGATCTGGCCATCCTTCGAGGCGAAGGCCGCGTGAAGATCCTCCTCGTTGTCGAACCACAGCTCGGAGAAGCCGTCATAGCCGAATTTCGGGAAGCGCGCGCGATCGACGAGATTGACGGCGTAGCGCCGCAATCTCGGAAGTTTGGCGCACAAGGCGGCATGGGTGGTCAGCCAATGGCGGTGGAATTGATCGTACGTCATGTCCTCGCGCTTGCGCAGGATGCCGATGCGTTTGGTAAAATTCCGGCCGGCCTGTCCGGTGGTCGCGGCCGGGGGCACCCCCTCCACGACGATGATGTTGGAGTGCGACGCCTCCTGGCGCATCGCGCGCGCCGGCGCGTAGGCATCGGAATGCGCCCATTCCTTGGCCTGGTTGGCGCTCGGGAATTCCAGGATCACCAGGCGTTTGGGTGACCACTCGCCCTCGATCGTTTCGGCGGCGCCGCCACGCACCACGAAGCGCCCGCCGTACTGGGCGACGGTTGACGGCGACATCAGCTTGTATTTCTCAAGCAGCTCCGGGTTCGTCACTTCCATGTCGTTGATGACGTAGGCAGGCATGATGAGACCCCTTGGTTTCAGCTTGCGGTGATGGCCGGCAGCGGCTGCTTCTGCTGCATGCGCCGGCGGGCATTCTCGAGATGGGCGCGCATGAACACGCGGGCGGCGTCCGGGTCGCGATCGCGAATCGCGGCACAGATGCGCGAGTGGTCCTCGTAAACGCTGCGGCTGCGCTCGAGATGGTCGAAGCGCACGAGGTAGCGAACCAGGTTGACGCCGTGATCGATATCGTACTCGACGGTCTCGATCGCCTCGACGAAGCGGTGGTTGTTGCAGGCGACCGCGACGGCGTGATGGAAGCCGTAATCGAGATGATCGCCGGCGCTGCCCTCGACGATCGCGACCTCCCGAAAATGCTCCACCGCCTGTTCGATCACTTGCAGCTGGGCGGGCGTGCAGCGCTCCGCCGCGTAGGCGGCGGCCTGCGGCTCGATCGCCATGCGGAATTCCAGGTTCTGCAACAGAAGGGCTCGCTTCTCGGCGACGTAGTCCGAGGACATGGTCACCTGCGAACGCAGCCGGACGAAGGAGCCGGAGCCGCGGCGCGATTCGATCAGATTCTCGCGCCGCAGCCGCTGCAGCGCCTCGCGCACGACGGGGCGCGAAATATTGAACAGCGCGCTCAGCTCATGCTCGGAGGGCAGCGCCGCACCCTCGGCGAGCTCGCCCGTCACGATCTTGTGGAAAAGCACCGCGAAGGCATGATCGGCGAAGCGCGTCCGCGTCACGGCCGAGAACCCGGCGCGCGGTGCCCCGCTCATGTCGGGTTGGCCGTCATCAGGCGGTGTCATGGCTCGCTCCGTCCTCGCGCGCTGCGCATGTTGTGCACATGCACGTGCCGGCCAACGCCGATCGGCTCGAGCGCGAGGCCGATGCGCTGCCCGTATTTCACCACCTCGCCGCCGGCTCCGATCGGCTCGAGGCTGATCTTGTGACAGAGCGGCACGGCATCGCTCGCCACGACCGACACCTCCTCCGCACCGCAGCGCACGGTGACGGCCTCGCCGGGTGCGATGGCGCGCAGCACGGTCGCCACGTTGTCGTGGCCGGCGAGGCGGATCGCGCCCACCTCCCGCTTCCCGGTCATAGCGCGGGACCGAAGCGGCTCAGCACCTCGTCCCCCTCCTTCAGAACCTCGCTCCAGGTCAACGAGCCGGAGGCGATGGCGCGCACGCATTCCCGCAGGTCCTTGGCGGTCTGCGGCAGGTCGCGCACGCCGCGGAAGGACGCGCTGGCGTCGAAATCCAGCGGCAGATGCCCGCCGCCGCAAGTCTGCGGATTCGCGCTGAGCTTGATGGTGGGCGCGAGCGCGCTGCCATAGGGATTGCCGACGCCGGTGGTGAACAGGATCATCTGCGCGCCGGCAAGAACGAAGCCTGTGACCGATTCCGGCGCATAGGCGGCCGCGTCCATCGTCCACATGCCCGAGCCGGACGGCGCATCCCCGTACCCGAGAACGCCTTCGATCGGCCGGGTGCCGCTCTTGGCAATATTGCCGAGCGATTTCTCCTCGATCGAGGACAGGCCCGCCGCGATGTTGGTCGGCCCGGGATTGCTGCCGGTGAGGTCGATGCCGGCGCCTATCGCCATGCGTTCGCGCCGCAGCACCGCGCTGCGCAGCGCCTCGGCGACGGCCGGGCTCCTGGCGCGCGCGGCCAGCAGATCCTCGGCCCCCAGCCACTCCATCGTCTCGCCGATGATCGCCGAGCCGCCGGCATCGGCCAACCAATCGCCCACCAGGCCCAGAAGGGGGTTGGCGACGAGGCCGGAACTCGGATCCGAACGGCCGCATTCGAGCCCCAGCCGCAGCGCCGAAACCGGCGCCGGCTGACGCCGCTCATGCGAGATCCGCACCGCCAGTGCCG
>JAGXAV010000418.1 GCA_018971455.1 Rhodospirillales bacterium | reverse complement strand
ATGATCGAGCGCGTCAAGGCCGGCCGCATGTCCCGGCGCGGCTTTCTCCAGCGCATGTCAGCCGTCGGGCTGACCGCGCCGATGGCGTCGCAGCTTCTCGCACTCGGCGGCGTTTCCATCGCCGCGGCGGCGCCGGCCCAGGCTGCCACCAAGCGCGGCGGCGGCGGCGTGCTGAAGCTGCTGTGGTGGCAGGCGCCGACGCTGCTGAACCCGCATTTCGCCACCGGCACCAAGGACCAGGACGGCTCGCGCGTCTTCTACGAGCCGCTGGCCAACTGGGACAATGAGGGCAACCTGGTTCCGGTGCTGGCCGCCGAAATCCCCAGCATCGAGAATGGCGGCCTCACCGAGGAAGGCACCTCGGTGATCTGGAAGATCAAGAAGGGCGTGACCTTCCATGACGGCCATCCGCTCACCGCGGACGATCTCGTGTTCAACTGGGAATACTGCAAGGACCCGGCGACGGCGGCGGTCACCTCCGGCAGCTACATCAACATCAAGGTCGAGAAGATCGACGACCATTCGGTGAAGGTGATCTTCGCCAAGCCCACGCCGTTCTGGGCGGATGCGTTCGTCGGCATCAACGGGATGATCATCCCCAAGCACCTGTTCGCCGATTACAGCGGCGCCAAGTCGCGCAACGCGCCGAACAACCTCAAGCCGGTCGGCACCGGCCCGTTCAAGTTCAAGTCGTTCAACCCGGGCGATCTGGTGAGCGGGGAGATCTACGAGGGCTATCACGTCGCCAACCAGCCCGCCTTCG
Organism: Rhodospirillales bacterium; assembly: GCA_018971455.1. Taxonomy (GTDB): domain Bacteria; phylum Pseudomonadota; class Alphaproteobacteria; order Acetobacterales; family Acetobacteraceae; genus REEB85. The sequence goes on along the minus strand of JAGXAV010000418.1, from coordinate 2,120 downwards.
ACGGAATCGAGATGAAGGGCGGCGGCGACGCGGTTTCGGCGGCGCGCGCGGTGCTGCAGACCGGCGAATACCAGTATGCGTGGAACCTCCAGGTGGAGGATGAGATCCTCAAGAAGCTGGAGGCGGCCGGCAAGGGCAAGGTGCATCTGACCGCCGGCGCCAACATCGAACACATCCAGATCAACTTCACCGACCCCAACAAGGAGGTCGATGGCGAGCGTTCGAGCATCAAGACCAAGCACCCCTCGCTCAGCGACCCCGCGGTGCGCGAGGCGCTGGCGCTGCTGATCGACCGCAAATCGGTGCAGGATTTCATCTATGGCCGCACAGCGCAGGCGACGGCCAACTACGTCAACGGGCCGCCGCGCTACGTCTCGAAGAATACGTCGTTCGAATTCAACATCCAGAAGGCGATCGCCATTCTGGACAAGGCCGGCTGGAAGCCGGGGCCGGACGGCATCCGCACCAAGAACGGTGCGAAAATGCAATATTTGTTCCAGACCTCGATCAACCAGCCGCGCCAGAAGAACCAGGCGATCGTCAAGCAGGCCTGCCAGAAGGCCGGCATCGGCATCGAGATCAAGTCGGTGGTGGCGTCGGTCTATTTCTCGTCGGATGTCGGCAACAACGACACCTATCCGCATTTCTATGCCGATCTGCAGATGTACACGACCGGCCCGGGGCGCCCCGATCCGGCCCAGTGGATGCGTTCCTTCCTTTCCGAGGAGGTGGCGACCAAGGCCAACAAGTGGCAGGGCCGCAACATCACGCGCTGGCAGAACAAGGAGTACGACGCCACCTGGAACGCCTCGGAGAACGAGATGAACCCGGTCAAGCGCGCCGCGCTGCTGATCAAGCTGAACGACCTGGTGATCAAGAACAACGTGGTCATCCCCGAGCTGTTCCGGCTCAGCGTCTCGGCGGCGGCGAAGAACCTCAACGTCACGCTCAGCGGCTGGGACAGCGATACCGCCAACCTGCGGGCCTGGCACATCGTCTGACGCCACGTGTGATCCCCCGCCCGCCATCGGCCCGGCGCCGATGGCGGGCGGGCCTTTCCGGAACCCGGCATGTCTCCAGCTTATGTGCTGCGCCGCATTCTTCTCGTCATTCCCAGCCTGTTCGGCATCTCCATTGTGCTGTTCACCGTTCTGGCGCTTGCGCCGGGCGATCCGTTCGGCGAGCTGATGACCAACCCCAACGTGCCGGCCGCGGTGCAGGCGGCGCTGCGGGCGAAATTCGGCCTCGATGACCCGGTCTATCTTCGTTACATCCATTGGCTGGTTGCCATGCTGCATGGCGACTGGGGGTTTTCCTTCGTCAGCCATGTCAACGTGGACCAGCTGATCCTGCAGCGCCTGCCGGTGACGATCGCGGTGCTGGGGGCGGCCCAGCTGCTGGCGATTCTGGTGGCGATCCCGGTCGGCGTGCTGGGAGCGGCCAAGCCCTATTCGCTGTTCGATCAGATCGCCAACACCTTCGCCTTCATCGGCTTCTCGCTGCCCACCTTCTTCACCGGGCTGCTGCTGATCCTGCTGTTCAGCATCAAGCTGGACTGGCTGCCCTTCGTCTTCCAGACCGACCTCACCTCCACCGGCTGGCATTGGTGGCTCGATGAGGTCAAACAGTCGATCATGCCGGTGCTGGTGCTCGGCCTGTTCCAGGGCGCCTCGCTGGTGCGGTTCGTGCGGTCCGCCGTGCTGGATGTGATCCGGCTCGATTACGTGACCACGGCGCGGTCCAAGGGCATCGGGCAGCGCCGCGTGCTGTTGCGCCACGTCGTGCGCAACGCGTTGATCCCGGTGGTTACGCTGGTTGCGCTGCAACTGCCGATCGTGTTCGGCGGCGCCATCATCACCGAGCAGATTTTCCGCGTTCCCGGCATCGGCTCGCTGCTGATCTCCGCCATCCTGTCCAACGACACGCCGGTCGTCATGGGCGTGACCTTCGTGTTTGCCGGCCTCGTCATCCTGTTCAACCTGATTGCTGATCTCCTGTATGGCCTCCTCGATCCCCGCATCGCTTTCCGCTGAGCCGCCGGCGGCGCCGGCCGCCGTGCTCGCTCCTCGCGTCTCGCCATCGCGCGAGGCGTGGCGGCGCTTCCGTCGGCACCGGCTGGC
>JAGXAV010000417.1 GCA_018971455.1 Rhodospirillales bacterium | reverse complement strand
GGGCTCAGCCAGTACAACCGCGCCACCCAGGCCAGCCGCCAGCCAGGCTCCAGCTTCAAGCCCTATGTCTACCTGACGGCGCTGGAACGCGGCGTTTCCCCCTCGCAGCGCTTCCTCGACGCACCCTTCGTGGTCAATCTCGGCGCCGCCGGCGAGTGGCGGCCGGGCAATTATGAAATGACCTTCGACGGGCCGGTGCCGCTGCACGTCGCGCTGGAGAAATCGCTCAACCTGGTCACCGTGCGGGTGGCCAGCGAGATCGGCATGAGCGCGATCGCCAAGACCGCCGAGACCTTCGGCGTGGTGGACAAGATGCCGCTGGTCCTGCCGGCCGCCCTCGGCGCGGTGGAGACCACGGTGCTCCGCCAGGCCGCCGGCTACGCCACGTTCGCCGAGGGCGGGCGGAAAGTGGTCCCGACCCTGATCGACAGCGTGCAGGACCGCGACGGCCACGTCATCTGGCGCGCCGGCGGGCCGACCTGCCAGGGCTGCAACGACCCGGCCAGGCCGCCCGAGGTGGTCGATGCGCGCCCGGAGATCGCCGATCCGGCCAGCGTCTATCAGCTGGTGATGATGATGCAGGGCGTCGTCCAGCACGGCACCGGCACGCCGGCCGCGGTCGGGCTGACCAACCGCGCCATCGCCGGCAAGACCGGCACGACGCAGGATTTTAACGATGCCTGGTTCGTCGGCTACACGCCGGACGTGGTGACGGCGGTGTGGATGGGCTTCGACAATCCGGCGACGCTCGGCAACAACGAGACGGGCGGCGCGCTCTCCGGCCCGGTTTGGAACCAGTTCATGAAGGTGGCGCTGAAGGACCGGCCCAACCTGAAATTCGCGGTTCCCCCCGGCGTCACCGTGGCGAGCTGGAACGCGGGCGGCGAAACCGCCGTCGATGCCTTCAAGCCCGGCCAGGTCCCCGGCGCCTCCGGCCCGGTGGATGGCGTATCCCAGCCCGCCGACACCGCCGCGGCCCAGGCCGGCGCGCCGGGCGGCGCACCGCACGCCGCCGGGGTCGACAGCAGCCTGGGCGGATTGTATTGACCCGGCCATTGCACGGAACCCGCCGCCATGTCCGCCGAAACCGACGCCATCAACAGCCAGATCAAGCAGTCCGTCGCGCTGCTGAGGAGGCATCTTTGACTGGGATGCCGCGATCTCCCGGCTTGAGGAACTGAACCACCGCGCCGAAGATCCGGCGCTGTGGAGCGATGCCACGAAGGCCCAGGGCCTGATGCGCGAGCGCAACCGCCTCGCCAGCCAGGTCGATGGCGTGAAACGCCTGGAGGCGGAGGTCGCCGACGCGCTCGAACTGGCCGATATGGCCGAGGCCGAGGGCGATACGGCGATGGTGGCCGATGCCGTCGCCGCCCTGCGCAGCCTGGCGGAGGACGCCAAGCGGCGCGAGATCGAGAGCCTGCTGTCCGGCGAGGCCGACGGCAATGACAGCTACATGGAAATCAACGCCGGCGCCGGCGGCACCGAGGCGCAGGACTGGGCCGAGATGCTGATGCGCATGTACACGCGCTGGGCCGAACAGCACGGCTACAAGGTCGCCATCCTCGAACAGAGCGAGGGCGAGCAGGCCGGGCTGAAATCCGTGACGCTGCAGATCACCGGGCCCAACGCCTATGGCTGGCTGAAGACCGAGGCCGGCGTCCATCGCTTGGTGCGCATCAGCCCGTTCGACGCCGCCGCCCGCCGCCAGACCAGCTTCGCCAGCGTCTGGGTCTATCCGGTGATCGATGACAGCATCGAAATCGAGATTGATCCCTCGGACCTCAAGGTCGACACCTACCGCGCCTCCGGCGCTGGCGGGCAGCACGTCAACAAGACCGAGTCGGCGATCCGCATCACCCATGTGCCGTCCGGCATCATCGTCGCCTGCCAGACCGACCGCAGCCAGCACCGCAACCGCGCCACCGCCATGGCGATGCTCAAGGCCCGCCTGTACGAGGCCGAACTGCAACGCCGCGAGGCCGCCTCGAACGCGACCGAGGCCGCCAAGACCGATATCGGCTGGGGCCACCAGATCCGCAGCTACGTGCTGGCGCCGTACCAGATGGTCAAGGATCTGCGCACCGGCGTCGAGAAGGGCAACCCCGACGCCGTGCTTGACGGCGACCTGGATGCCTTCATGGCGGCCTCGCTCGCCGCGCGCGTCGGCGCCACCCGCAGCGAGGCCTCGGCCCAGGCTCAATGAGCGACTGGGCCCAATGAGCGACTGGGCCCAATGAGCGACTGGGCCGTGTAAGCGGCCAGGTTACCGATCCTGCCCCGTGATCAACCGCTCAGCGGCGGGCGGCGGCGGTGCCAGTCCGTGTCGCGCTGATAGGCGTCGGCGATTTTCAGCAGGCGCGCCTCGCCGAACGGGCGGCCGGCCAGTTGCAGCCCCACCGGCAGGCCGCCGGCATCGAAGCCGCAGGGCAGGCTGATCGCCGGCAGGCCGAGATAGTTGAACGGGCGCGTGTTGACCGAAACCGCCATAAAGCGGTGCTCGGTGCCGGGCGGGCCGTGGTCGATGTCGGTCTCGGCGCGGGTCGGCAACGCGGTCGGGATGGTCGGGCAGGCCAGCACATCGACGGCGCCGAACACCTCGCCTGCGAAGGCCCGCAGCAACGGTCCGCGCTGGGCCAGCGCCTCGATATAGGCGGTCGCCGGAATGGCGTAGCCGGCGTAGAGCCGCGCCGAGAGATGCACGGCATAGTCCTGGGGTCGGGCACGCATGAACCGGGCATGGATCGCCGAGGCCTCGGCGCGCGAGACCAGCCCGGCATAGGCCGCGATCGCCGGCATCAGCGGCAGGGCAAGGCGGGTGATGACGGCGCCGCGGGCGGCGAGCACGTCCAGCGCCGCCTCCATCGCCGCCAGCACCCCCGC
>JAGXAV010000416.1 GCA_018971455.1 Rhodospirillales bacterium | reverse complement strand
CCGAGCACCATCGCACTCATCGCCAGGCGGTGGTCCATATGGGTCTGCACCAGGCCGCCGCCGGCGGGCGGGCGGCCGGTGCCGTGCACGATCAGGTCGTCGCCCTCGATCTCGACCCGCTCGCCGTTGGCGCTCAGCATGGCGGCCGTCGCCGCGAGGCTGTCGCTCTCCTTCACCCGCAATTCGCCCAGGCCGCACATGCGCGTGGTGCCCTCGGCGCAGGCGGCGGCGACGGCGAGGATGGGGTATTCGTCGATCATGCTCGGCGCGCGCTCCCACGGCACGGTCACCGCGCGCAGCGGGGCGTGGCGCACCAGGAGGTCGCCGACCGGCTCGCCGCCGGCGAGGCGGGGCGCCTCCACGGTGATGTCGGCGCCCATCTCGCGCAGCGTGTCGAACAGGCCGCAGCGCAGCGGGTTGAGGCCGAGGCCGGTGATGCGCAGGGCGGAGCCGGGCACCAGCAGGGCGGCGACCAGCGGGAAGGCGGCCGAGGACGGGTCGCCCGGCACGGCGACGTCGGCCGCGTGCAGATGCGGCTGGCCGGCCAACGTGATCACCCGGCCGCGCCCGGCCTGCTCCACCGTCACCGTGGCGCCGAAATGGCGCAGCATGTTCTCGCTGTGGTCGCGCGTCGCCTCGGGCTCCTCGATGCGGGTGAGGCCGGGGGCGTTGAGGCCGCAGAGCAGAAGGGCGGATTTCACCTGCGCGGAGGGCACCGGCACGCGGTACTCGATCGGCAGCGCCTCGGCAGCACCTTCGATCGCCAGCGGCAGCCGGCCGCCCTCGCGCCCGGTGAAGCGGGCGCCGCACAGGGCCAGCGGCGTGGTGACGCGGCGCATCGGCCGGCGGCGCAGGCTGGCATCGCCGGTCATCACGGCGAAGAGCGGGTGGCTCGCCAGGATGCCGGCGAGCAGGCGGGCGGCGGTGCCGGAATTGCCCATGTCGAGCACGTCCTCCGGCTCGACGAGGCCGCCGACGCCGCGCCCGGCGACGCGCCAGGTGCCGTCGGCGTCCTCGATCACCTCGGCCCCGAGGGCGCGCATGGCGGCGGCCGTGCGCAGCACGTCCTCGCCCTCCAGCAGGCCGGTGATGCGGGTCTGCCCGATGGCGAGGGCGCCGAACATGAGGGCGCGATGGCTGATGGATTTATCGCCGGGCACGCGCAGCGAACCGGCGAGCGGCGCCGTGGCGCGGGTGGCGAGAAAGGGTCTGGTCGCGGATGCGTGCATGGCGGGCGCTTAGCATGCCGCCCGCCCGTTTGACAGGAGGGCACGGCAATGGCATGGGGCGCGCCCTCCGGTCCGTGCAGGTTGTCGCGGCCGGCCAACCTCCGCGAGGCGATCGATGGCCAAGCCCGAACTCGGCACCAAACGCATCTGTGTCGCTTGCAGCGCGCATTTCTACGATCTGCGGCGCAACCCCGCGACGTGCCCCAAATGCGCGACCGAACAGCCGCCGGAGCAGCCCCGGTTGCGGCGCGCGCCCGGCAATGTCGCCGAGGATCGGCGACGGCCGAAGGTCGCCGCGGTGCCAGGGCTCGAGGATGTCGAGGTCGAGGTCGAGACCGCCGACGAGGAGAGCGAGGAGGATGTCCTGGAGGACACCTCCGATCTCGAGGACGGCGCCGATGCGATCGTCGAGGTCGAGCCCGAGGGTGGCGAGGAAGAGCGCTGAGCCGAGGCGGTTTCATCCGGCCCGGCGAGTCCATCGGGTCGGATCGGACGCTGCTCTAGGCGCCGCCGCCGTCTGACCCGTCGCGCGGCGGCTTGTCGCGCGGGCCGGCGGCGAGACCGCGGCCGCGGCCGATGACGGTGACGCCGAAGCGGCCGCGCAAGGCGTCGATCGCGGCCTGTGCGGCGCGCAGGCGGGGCCCGGCGGGGTCGGCGAGGTCGGGCGGGTCGGCCTGGCCTGCCGGCAGCAGGGCCGCGGCGCCGATGCCGATCAGCCGATAGGAGGTGCCGTCGAGCTCGCGGGCGAGCAGGGTTGCGGCGGCCGCGAAAAGCCGGTCCGGCAGCATGGTCGGGCTGGCCAGGCGCTGGGTGCGGGTGCGGCTGGCGAAAGCGCTGGTCTTGAGCTTCAGCACCACGCCGCCGGCGCAAAACCCTTCCGCCTTGAGCCGGCGCGCGAGTTTCTCGGCGAGCGGCCAGAGCGCGTGCTCGAGGCCCGCGCGGTCCGAGAGGTCGGCGGCGAAGGTGGTTTCGGCGCTGATCGACTTGGTGGCGCGGGCCGGATCGACGATGCGCGCATCCACGCCGCGGGCGCGGGCGGCGAGGGCCGGGCCGTCCTCGCCGAGGCGGGCGCGGGCGATGCGTGCATCCAGCGCCGCCAGCTGGCCGAGCCGGGTGATGCCCATCGCCTGCAGCCGGGCGGCGAGCGCCGGGCCGATGCCGGGCAGCAGGCGCACCGATTGCGGGGCGAGCAGGGCGGGCGCCTCGGCGCCGATGACGCAGAAGCCGCGCGGCTTGTCGCGCCCGGCGGCGATCTTGGCGAGCAGCCGGTTGGCGGCGAGGCCGATCGAGACGGTGATGCCGAGGCGGCGCTCGACCTCGTTGGCGAAGCGGGCCAGCACGGTGGCCGGCGGCGCGCCGTGCAGCGCCTCGGTGCCGGCGAGGTCGAGCACCGCCTCGTCGACGGAGAGCGGCTGGACGAGCGGCGTGAGGGTTCCCATCAGCGCGCGCATGTCCTTGGCGACGGCGTTGTATTTGGCGAAATCGGGGCGGATCACCACCGCGTCCGGGCAGGCCTTGAGCGCCTGGAACATCGGCATGGCGCTGTGCACGCCGCTGAGGCGGGCGATGTAGCAGGCGGTGGTCACCACCCCGCGCACGCCGCCGCCGACGATGACGGGGCTTGCGGCGAGTTCGGGGCGGTCGCGTTTTTCGACGCTGGCGTAGAAGGCGTC
>JAGXAV010000415.1 GCA_018971455.1 Rhodospirillales bacterium | reverse complement strand
GCAGGTCGAGATGGCCGGTGCGGCGATCGACGAGGCGGCGCGGGCCATGGGTCTGGCGGAGGCACCCATGCTTGCCTTCGATCTCGCGGCAACCCTCGTCCTGGGCCGGGCCGGAGCGGTGCTCGCCGTCGATGCCGCCAGGGCGCGCGGCTGGGCAGAGCGCGGAACCGCCCCTGCGGAGCTGACGCCCCGCGGGGATGGCACCCACCTCACGGCCCTATGGGCCCATCTGCGCGACGCGCATGTGCTGGACCCGGCCGATCCCACGCGCGCGGCGCAAAGCGGTGCCGCGCTGCCGACGGCCGCGGAGCTCGATGCAACGCTCGTGGTCTGCGCGGCGCGGCCCGGCGCCTATCATGCATTGTGGCGCGCATGCCTCACCCAAGCGGCGACACTCGCCGGCCCCGCCACCCTGCCGGACGCGATCACCCGGCTGCGGGCCCTGCCCGGCCCCGCCCGCGCCGATATTCCGCTGACGCCGCCTGGTCACGAGGCCTGGTGCGATCATGCCGACCTTCCGCACGGACGCGCCCATCTCTGGCGTGCCGGCACGACCGGGCGCGCGCTGTTCGCCCTGCACTCGGCCCCAGGATCCGCCGCCCCTCTCGGGCCATTGCTGCACGGGCTGGCGCGGGGGCGAAGGGTTGTCGCGCCCGATTATCTCGGCAATGGCCGCTCGTCCAAGCCCGCACGGCCGGTCGACATCAACCGCCTCGCACGAGATGTCCTGGATCTGGCCGATGTGCTGGGGTTCGATGATTTCGACCTGTGGGGCACCCATACGGGTGCGCTCATCGCGCTCGAGACGGCCCTGATCGCGCCGGAGCGGGTCGGCCGGCTGGTGCTCGAAGCGCCGCCGCTGCTGCCGCCGGCATTCACCGCCGACATCCTGGCCAATTACCTGCCGAAACTGCGTCCCGATGGCTGGGGGCTGCATGTGCAGCAGGCATGGAACATGCGCCGTGACATGTTCCTGTTCTGGCCCTGGTACCGCGCCGAACGCTCCGCCGTGCGGCCCTTGCAGCTGCCCGATGCCGCGTTCCTGCACGCGTGGACGATCGGCCTTCTGCAAAGCGGGACCACCTACGACCTGTCGTACCGGGCCGCCTTCGAGTACGACACCCAGCGGCGACTCCCCTTGCTGCGCCGGCCCGCCCTGGTTTGCGCCGGCCCATCCGACATGCTGGCCGATGGCCTGGCAAAGGCGAAATCCCTGGCGCCCGACCACGTCACCGTGGCGACGACGCCGGCGACGGTGTGGTATCCGAACCAGACCCGCCGCGATGTCGAGGCAACGCTGCGGATCTATGACGAAGTCCGCGCTGCCGACAGGCCGTAGACATCCGATCGGCCGGCGGCGCCGCGCCCGGACCAAAGCGCCGGACGGGGTGGCCGGAAATGCCTCAGCTGGCCGTGCGGACCGGCCTTTCCCGGTCGCAGACATCGAGGAAGGCGGAGGCCCGGCCCGACCAGTCGGCGGCAGCGGCCACCGCGAGGCCCTGGCGGCGCAGGCTCTCCCGGAACCCTGCATCCTCGCGCAGGCGACCCATGGCGGCGGCGATGTCATCGACCGAGTGGCCATTGACCACTAGGCCGTTGACGCCATCCTGGACCGCGTCGCGGCTGCCGCCGTCGCGCCCGGCGATCACCGGCACGCCGCAGCTATTGGCTTCGAGGAACACCAGGCCGAACCCTTCCGTATCGCCGTTCGGCAATTCGCGGTTGGGCATGACGAAGGTATCGCCCAGACAGTAATGGGCCACGAGATCGCTCTCGGCGACGTCCCCGGCAAAGACGACTTGCGCGGCGACCCCTTCCTCCCTCGCGCAGGCGCGCAGGGCGGCCTCGTAGGCGCCGGTGCCGACCACGAGGAACCGGCAATCCGGATGCGTCGCGACGACGCGGGCGAAAGCGCGGATGGCGTGATCGATGCCCTTCTTCTCCAGCAGACGGCAGACGGCGACAAATACGAAGCAGTCCTGGAGGCGGTATTCCTCGAGCAGATCGGCCCGCTTCTCCTGCGGACGGAAGCGCCGCGTATCGACGCCGTTCTCGATCAGGGTGATGCGCCGATCCATGCCCTCGCCGACCAGCGCCCGCACCGCCCCCAGGGTGAAGCGGCTGACCACGACGACCTGGTCGGCCGCGCGCAGCGTATCGTGGGCGCGGCGATGGGTGGGGTCGAAGCCGTCATCGGTGGTGATCTCCTCCCCATGGACATAGGCGATGCTGCGAATGCCCGGCAGCCAGGCCAGCAGCGTGACGATCCAGCTGCTGGCAATCAATTCGCCGACACACACGGCGCCAACGCGCTCGGTGCGGATCAGGCGCAGCAAGGTGGCGGTCAGACGCAGGCGGATCAGCAGGTCGGCGGCGCGGAACCGTTGCCGGCGAAGCCAGCCCTCGCCGCCGCCATCCAGCACGGTGCGCAACAGCGGCAGGCGGATGACGCGGTAGGACGCCATGCGGTCATGTTCCCGCCACCCGATCGTCGGCAGCCCGTCCGTGTAGGCGATGGACGGCGCCAGCACGATGATCCGCCCACCCGCGCCACGGGCAAGATTGTCATAGACCACAGCTGATCCGCCGCGCACCGGGGGGAAGTTGTTGGCAATGAGCAGGATCGGGCGCGCCTTGCTCATGTCGGCCTCGGCCGCGGGGGCACGAGGAAGCTGGGGATCTGCTCGATATTGGCGAACTGGCAGCCGATATCGCTGGCCAGCCAGTCCAGCATCGCCGACAGCCGGTCGTAGAAGGCGTGCAGGTCGGCGCGGGACTGGACATAGGGGTTGCGACCAACCCGCAGCGAGGAGCTGTGGAAGCTCAGCGGCAGCACGCCCTGCCCACGGTGGCGCAGGCCGCGCACGAGGCGGTGCATGGCCCCGATGTCGTTTCCCTCCGGCG
>JAGXAV010000414.1 GCA_018971455.1 Rhodospirillales bacterium | reverse complement strand
GGCGCGTTCACCTTCACGCCGGCGGTGCCGTCGGCGACCAGGATCTTGCCCAGCACGCCCTCATCGACCGCCTCGACCTCCATGGTCGCCTTGTCGGTCTCGATCTCGGCCAGCACGTCGCCGGCCTTCACGCTGTCGCCCTCTTTCTTCAGCCAGCGCGCCAGCGTGCCCTCGGTCATCGTCGGGCTCAGGGCGGGCATCAGGATGTTGGTGGCCATGGCTGCGATCCCCCGGGGGCTCAGATCAGTTTCTTAACCGCGTCGACGACCCATTCGGGCTGCGGCAGCGCCAGCTTTTCGAGATTGGCGGCGTAGGGCAGCGGCACGTCGAGGCCATGCACGCGCGCCGGCGGCGCGTCGAGCCAGTCGAAGCACTGCTCGATGATCTGCATGTTGACCTCGGCACCGATCCCGGCGAAGGGCCAGCCCTCCTCCACGGTCACGATGCGTCCGGTCTTCTTCACGCTCTGGACGATCGTCGCGGTGTCGAGCGGGCGCAGGCTGCGCAGGTTGATCACCTCGGCGCTGATGCCCTGCTCGGCTAGCGCCTCGGCCGCCCTCATCGCCACGCCGACCATGATGCTGAAGGCCACCAGCGTCACATGCTCGCCGGGGCGTTCGATCTTGGCGCGCCCGATGGGCAGCACGAAATCGGGATCGGTCGGGCAGTCGAAGCTGTGGCCGTAGAGGATCTCGTTCTCCAGCACGATCACCGGGTTGGGATCGCGGATGGCGGCGCGCAGCAGGCCCTTGGCATCGGCCGAGGACCAGGGGGCGACCACCTTCAGCCCGGGGCAATGCGCGTACCAGCTCGCGTAGCACTGGCTGTGCTGGGCCGCGACGCGGCTGGCCGCCCCGTTGGGGCCGCGAAAGACGATCGGGCAGCCCATCTGCCCGCCGGACATGTAGAGCGTCTTGGCCGCCGAATTGATGATCTGGTCGATCGCCTGCATGGCGAAGTTGAAGGTCATGAACTCGACGATCGGCCGCAGCCCGTTCATCGCCGCGCCCACGGCCATGCCGGTAAAGCCGTGCTCGGTGATCGGCGTGTCGATCACCCGGCGCTCGCCGAATTCTTCGAGCAGGCCCTGGCTGATCTTGTAGGCGCCCTGGTACTGCGCGACCTCCTCGCCGAGCAGGAACACGCGGGAATCGGAGCGCATCTCGGCGGCCATGGCGTCGCGCAGCGCCTCGCGCACCGAGAGCGGCGCCGTGGGGCCCCATTCGCGATCGGCGGCCGGGGCGGCCGCAACGGCGGTCGCGGCAGGTGCCGTCGGGGCGGGAGCAGCCGAGGCGGGAGTAGTCGGGGCAGGTGCCGTCGGAGTGGCCTTGGCGGCGGGGGCGGCGGCCTCGCCATCGGCGCCGATCACGGCGATCGGCGTGTTCACCGCGACGCCCTCGGTCCCTTCGGGGACGAGGATCTGCGCCAGCCTACCCTCATCGACCGCCTCGACCTCCATGGTCGCCTTGTCGGTCTCGATCTCGGCGATGACGTCGCCGGAGCGGATATCGTCGCCGACGGATTTGAGCCAGCGCGCGAGCTTGCCCTCGGTCATCGTCGGCGAAAGGGCGGGCATCAGAATCTGCGTCGCCATGATGCTTAGCCCTCCACCAGGATGTCGGTCCACAGCTCGCTGGGATCGGGTTCCGGACTGGACTGGGCGAAATCGGCGGCCTCCTGAACGATGGCCTTCACCTCGTCGTCGATCTTCTTCAACTCCGCCTCCGACACGCCGAGCGCCTCCAGCCGGTGGCGTGCGCCCTCGATGCAGTCATGTTCGCTGCGCATCTTCTGGATTTCCTCGCGCGTGCGATACTTGCCGGGGTCGGACATCGAGTGGCCGCGATAGCGGTAGGTCTTGATCTCCAGCAGGTACGGCCCCTTGCCGGCGCGGCAATGCGCCACCGCCGCACGGGCGGCCTCGTGCACCGCCTCGACATCCATCCCGTCCACCGCAACACCCGGCATGCCCCAGGGCGCGCCGTTTCGGGAAAGATCGCGCGAGGCCGTGGCGCGATCGACCGAGGTGCCCATGCCGTACTTGTTGTTCTCGATGACGAAGATGGCCGGCAGCTTCATCAGATTGGCGAGGTTGAAGCTCTCGAACACCTGCCCCTGGTTGGCCGCGCCGTCGCCGAAATAGGTCACGCAGACGCGGTCATTGCCGCGGTACCAGTTGGAGAAAGCAAGCCCCGCGCCGAGGCTGACCTGGGCGCCCACGATGCCATGCCCGCCGAAGAAATTCTTCTCCTTGCTGAACATGTGCATCGAGCCGCCCTTGCCGTGCGAATAGCCGCCCGCCCGTCCGGTCAGCTCCGCCATCACGCCGCGCGCCTCCATGCCGGTCGCCAGCATGTGGCCATGGTCGCGATAGGAGGTGATGACCTCGTCGCCCTCGCCGAGCGCCATCTGCATCCCGACGACGACGGCCTCCTGGCCGATATAGAGATGGCAGAAGCCGCCGATGAGCCCCATGCCGTAGAGCTGGCCGGCCTTCTCCTCGAAACGGCGGATCAGCAGCATGTCGCGGTAGGCCTTGAGCCATTCGTCGCGGGTCAGCCCGGAATTGGCCCCCGCGGAGGCATTGGCGCGCGGCTTGCCGCGCTTCTTGGTGTCCGCCGCCTGCGCCATGTTTCCGCCCCCATGATCGAACGCATCCGATAGTGCGACACCTAGCCGCCCTGGCAGCCGCTCGCAAGCATTCCAAGGCGAAAATCCGATGATGGTGCAATGCAATAGAGGAAATTAACCAACTTGTGGTTAACTCGTTGTCTGGTCGAAAAACCGCGCCGCCCCGCGGTTACGGGCGCGACGTGAAACCGCCGTTTCGCGACATTTTAGAACGTGCGGGGCGGCAATTTTGCATCGCCATTGCCGGCGCACGGGCCGGATGGCGCCCGCCACGCC
>JAGXAV010000413.1 GCA_018971455.1 Rhodospirillales bacterium | reverse complement strand
GATGCGCTCAGCGGTGCGCGCGACGACGTCGAGGATGGTGTCGCGCCGCTCGTGGCTGGCCGTGATGTCGAGGAAGGTCAGCTCGTCGGCCCCGGCGGCATCGTAGATCACCGCCTGCTCCACCGGGTCGCCGGCATCGCGCAGGGCGACGAAGTTCACGCCCTTGACGACCCGCCCGTCCTTGACGTCCAGGCACGGAATGACCCGCAGTTTGAGCACCGCCTTCTCCCACCAACCCGTTCTGTTTGCTTCCATCCACCGCGCCGACGCAAGCGCCGATGACGCGCATCAGCCGGCCAGCAGGGCGAGGGCCTCGGCCGGGCTCACCCGCCCGTCATAGAGCGCGCGGCCGACGATCACGCCCTCGAGGCCCCCCCGGGCGGCGCCGGCGGCGGCCAGGGCGGCGGCGCGGAAGGCGGCGAGGTCGGCCAGGCTGCCGACGCCGCCGGAGGCGATGACCGGCGTGGAGATCTGCCGCGCCAGGGCGCCGGTCTGCTCCAGGTTCAGCCCGCTCAGCATGCCGTCGCGGCCGATATCGGTGTAGATGATGGCGGCTGCCCCGGCATCCTCGAAGCGCAGGGCGAGCTCGGTCGCGCGCAATTCGGAGGTCTCCGCCCAGCCCTCGACGGCGACGAAGCCGTCGCGCGCGTCGATGCCGACGGCGATGCGGCCGGGATGGGCGCGGCAGGCCTCGCGCACCAGGGCGGGATTGCGGGCGGCGGCGCTGCCGAGGATGACGCGCGTGATGCCGGCTTCCAGCCAGCGCGCGATGCCCGCCATGTCGCGGATGCCGCCGCCGAGCTGGATGGGCAGGTCGACCGCGGCGCGGATCGCGGCGACCGCCGCCGCGTTGACCGGCCGGCCGGCGAAGGCGCCGTTGAGATCGACCACGTGCAGCCAGGCGAAGCCGGCGTCGCGCCAGGCGCGGGCCTGGGCGGCGGGGTCGTCGGAATAGACCGTGGCGTCGGCCATCTCGCCGCGGCGAAGGCGCACGCAGGCGCCGTCCTTGAGGTCGATCGCGGGGTACAGGGTCAGGCGCATCAGCCGATGCGCCCGCCGGGCTGGAGCAGCTTGTAGTAATGCACGCCGGCCACGGTTCGCCCGGCGATGCGGGCATAGGCGGGGTGGACGCCCCAGCGGATGTAGCCGAGCGATTCGTAGAGGGCGATCGCCGCCGTCTGGGTCTCGCGCACGTCGAGATTGAGCACGTGGTAGCCGAGCGCCCGCGCGCCGTCCTCGACGCGCAGGGTGAGCAGGCGGGCGAGGCCGTGGCCGCGCGCATAGGGGGCGATGAAGGCGTGCATGAGCTGGGCGGCGAAGGCCTGCGCTTCGTTGTTGCGCGGCGGGCGGACGAGCTGGGCCGAGCCGACGAGGTGGCCGTCCATGCGGGCGACGAAAAGCTCGCGCTCGGGCACCAGCAGCAGGCCGCGGAAATAGCGCTCCAGGGCCTGGCGGCCGGGCGGGTTGACCCAGCCGAAGCCGCCGCCGCCGATCACCGCGGCATCGGTCGCCTCGCACAGCTCGTGCAGCTCGTCCTCCGTGAAGTCGCCGACGCGCTCCACGCTCAGCATCGGGGCGCGGTCGGCCGGCGGCCGGATGTCGGATGCGCTCATGGCCCGGGCGTCCAGCGCAGGAAATTGCCGAGGATGCGCAGGCCGACTTCCTGGCTTTTCTCGACATGGAACTGGGTGCCGGCGCGGTTGCCGTGCGCCACCATGGCGACGACCTCGCCGCCGTACTCGGTGGTGGCGATGATTTCGGCGGGATCGCCGCCGGCCAGGGCGTAGCTGTGCACGAAATAGGCGTGATCGCCCGGGGTCAGCCCCTCCAGCAGCGGGTGCGCGCCGGGCATGAAGGCGAGCTCGTTCCACCCCATCTGCGGCAGGCGCAGGGCGGGCGGCGGCGTCATCGGCGCGATGTCGCCGGCGATCCAGCCGAAGCCGGGGGTGATTTCGTGCTCCAGACCGCGGCGGGCCATCAGCTGCATGCCGACGCAGATGCCGAGGAAGGGCGTGCCGGAATCGGTGGCACGGATGATCGCCTCGCGCATGCCGGCGACGGCGGCGAGCCCGTGGGCGCAGTCGGCGAAGGCGCCCTGGCCGGGAAGGACGATGCGATCGGCGCGCGCCACCACCGCCGGGTCGGCGGTGATCGTCACCTCGGCGGGCAGCGCCGCGCGCTCGGCGGCCAGCGCCAGGCCGCGGGCAGCGGAGGCGAGGTTGCCGCTGCCATAATCGACGACGGCAACTCTCACAACGCGCCCTTGGTCGAGGGCACGGCGTCGCCAATGCGCGGATCGAGGGCGACAGCCATGCGCAGGGCGCGGGCAAGCCCCTTGAAGCAGGCCTCGGCGACATGGTGGGCGTTGTGGCCGGCCTTTTGGGTGACGTGCAGGGTGATGCCCGCATTGCCGGCCAGCGCGCGGAAGAACTCCTCGAACAACTCGGTGTCCATCTCGCCGACCTTGGGCTGGGCGAAGGCGACGGACCAGGCCAGGTAGGGGCGGCCGGAGATGTCGATGGCGATCTCGGCGAGCGCTTCGTCCATCGGCACCAGGGCGTGGCCGAAGCGGGCGATGCCCCGCTTGTCGCCCAGGGCGCGCGCGACGGCCTGGCCGAGCACGATGCCGACATCCTCGGTGGTGTGGTGGAAATCGATGTGCAGGTCGCCCTTGGCGCGCACCGTGAGGTCGAACAGCGCGTGGCGGGCGAGCGCCGTCAGCATGTGGTCGAGGAAGCCGATGCCGGTGGCGATGTCGGTCCGGCCGGAGCCGTCGAGATCGAGGGTGAGGCTGATCTCGGTCTCCGAGGTGGTGCGGTCGAGGGAGGTGCTGCGGGACATGCCCGCAGCACTACCCGAAAACCGGCCCGGCTGCCAAACCCCCGGCCCGGCGGTCTCGCGCCGGGC
>JAGXAV010000412.1 GCA_018971455.1 Rhodospirillales bacterium | reverse complement strand
CTGCCGCACGATATGCTGCCGGCATGCGTGAAATACATCCAGCACCGCCAAGGCCTCGGGATGTACTATCCGCGCGCGCCGATGGACCAGGTGAGCGACGAATTGAAGCGCGCCATCGACCGGGCGCTCGAGGCCCTGCCGCTCTGAAATCGGTCGGGCGGCCGCCACCAGGCGGTCGCCCGGCAACTCATTGAAAAGAAATGGTGCCGACGCCCGGGATTGAACCGGGGACCTACTGATTACGAATCAGTTGCTCTACCGCTGAGCTACGTCGGCGAACCTGCGGGTGGGCGCGATATACAAGGCCCGCCGCCCTGCCGCAACCGAGCGATCACTTCCATTTCGACAGGTAGAAGCGCGGCAGTTCGTCGGTATAGGGTTTGAACTCCAGGTCCCGGCTGAAGGCGTAGGTCGCAACCGAGGTGAAGAGCGGGATCATGTAGGCCTGCCCGGTGATGCGCGCGATCGCCTCGCTGTAGTATTTGCGCCGCAGATCGGGGTTGGTGTTGCTGCCGCCCAGGCGCACCGCGCGCTCCACCAGCGGGTCGAGCGCATAATCATTGGGGCCGCCCTCGAAGAAATTGGGCAGGATCGCCGAGACGTCGTTGATCGAGTAGCTGCCCCAGCTGGCCAGGTTCATCGGCGCCTCGCCGCCGAGAATGCGCTTGAGCGCGGCCGCCACCTGGAGATTGTCCACCCGCACAATGATGCCCACGGCGGCCAGGTTGCGCCGCACCGCGGTGTCGATCTGCGGCAACAGGTAGCTCACCATCTCGGTCTCGAAGCCGCCGGGGTAGCCCGCCTCGGAGAGCAGCGCCCGCGCCCGCGCCGGGTCGTAGGCATAGCGCGCCGCCGCCCCGGTGTCGCAGCCGAACTGCGTCGGGAAGCACGGCGCGTCCGGCACGCGCGCGCCGCCCTGCACCAGCTTGTGGGCAATGGTGTCGCGGTCGAGCGCATAGGCGATCGCCTGGCGCACCTTGAGCTGGGTGAGCGGATTGTCCCCCCCGGTACGCCCGACGGCGTCGAGCTGGAGGTAGTTCACCCGCATCGTCTCCGCCCGCGTCACCTGCAGGCCCGGCACCGCGGCCAGCCGGTCGAAGGCCTCGGGGATGAAGTTCCACGTCCAGTCGGCCTGGCCGGCCAGCATCTGGTCGAGCGCCGCCTGCGGGGTCGCGACCTCGTCGATCACCACCCGCCCGATCGCCGGTCGCCCCTTCGGCGAGCCGGCGTAATAGCCGTCATAGCGCCGCATGACGATGCGGTTGCGCCCGTCGATCTCGGTGATGCGATAGGGCCCGGCCCCCACCGGCGCGGCGCGGTAGCCCGCCTCGCCGACCCGCTCGCGATACGCCATGGGCCAGATCGGCATCACCATGGCGAGGTATTCCATGGCCGCCGGAAACACCCGCTTGAGCTTGACCACCACGGTGTAGTCATCGACCTTCTCGGCCCCGGCGAGCCAGGTGAAGTTGCTCGGAGTCGCCACCTGCGGGTCGTGCAGGATGGTGTTGAAGGTGTAGACGACGTCGTCCGCGCTGAACCGGCTGCCGTCCTGGAACGTCACGTCGTGGCGCAGGTTGAATTGCAGCGTGGTGTCGTCGAGATATTTCCACGAGGTGGCGAGCAGCGGCTTGATGACGTAGCTGTCCGGGTCGCGATAGACCAGCCCGTCGAAGGCCTGATGGGCCACCACCAGCCCGGCGCGCAGCTGGGTGTGGTAGGGGTCGAGGTCGGGGATCTGGTCCCACCACACCACGCGCAGCGTATCGGCCGATTTCTGCGCCCAGGCCACGCCGCACCCGGCCGGCCCGCCGCCGAGCAGCCCCAACGCCACCAATCCCGCCAGCCACCACCGCACCGCGCGCGCCCCCCTTTGGCAGGCCGCCTTGAATCACTCCCGGCCTTGTATCACTCCCGGCCTTGTATCACTCCCAGCCGGGCGGCGGCGCAAAACGCCGCCAGGATTTCTCCAGCAGCCGCGCCACCGACAGCGTCATCCGGTCGCCGTAGAGGGGGCCGACGATCTGCACCCCCACCGGCAGGCCCGCCTGCGTCAGCCCGAGCGGCGCCGTGCTCGCCGGCAGGTGGAAACCGCACGAAATGCCCGGCCAGAACAGCAGCTCGTTCCACGCCGTCTCGCGCCCGTTCACCGCGATGCGCAGCCGCGAGGTCGGCGCCTCGTGGCGGTGGGGCAGGGCCGGCAGCCCGTGCACCGGGCAGAGCAGCACATCCCAGTCCCGGAAGAAGGCCGACCAGGCGCGGCGTATCCGATGGCGCCGCTCGTTGAGGCCGAGCCACTCGGCATGGCTCATGCCCACCGCGCGCAGCATGTGCGCGTCCGCCGACGTGTCATCGGCCGACAGCGCCGCCGCGCGCGCGCGCATCTCGGCCTGTTCGGGGCCGCTGGCGCGCGCCGACATCACGCCGTTCAGCAGCTTCAGATAGACCTCGAACGCCGCCGGCACATCGAAATCCGGCCGCGCCGTCAGGCTCACCTTGGCCCCCTCGCGCTTGAGATGGGCGGCCAGCGCGTTGAGCTGGACGGTGATCTCGGCATCGGTCGGCACACCCTCCTGCGCCGGCCACACGGCCACGCGCAGCCCCTTCAGCGTCTTCGCCCCCGGCGGCAGCGCGTAGCTCATCGCCGTCTCGGCGGTGTCCGGCCCTTCCAGCGCGTCGAAGGCCAGCGCCAGATCGGCCGCCGAGCGCGCCATCGGGCCGATCACCGAGATGTCGGTCATCGCCGCGGTGCCGGCGATCAGCGAGTGCCCGCGGGGCGGCAGCAGCCCCCAGGTGGGCTTGTGGCCGAAGATGCCGCAGGCATGGGCGGGCTGGCGGATCGAGCCGCCGATGTCGCTGACGGTCTCGAGCGCCGCGAACCCCGCCGCCACGGCCGCCGCACCCCCGC